>JBBSKY010000004.1:0-70023 GCA_038255915.1 Acidimicrobiales bacterium
GACGAACACCACAGGGAGGAGCACTTCGAGCACGGTCCCCCGGGTCTGCTCGGTGGTGCCGAACACCACGTTGCCCTCGCCGCCGAGCAGCGACCACCAGCCGAAGCGCAGGGGCGGCACCAGCCACGCCAGGCCGAACACTGCGAGCACTGCGATCAGGACGAGCGGCGCCGGCCAGAGGTGGCGGGGCCGCAGGCCCCGTAGCA
Organism: Acidimicrobiales bacterium; assembly: GCA_038255915.1. Taxonomy (GTDB): domain Bacteria; phylum Actinomycetota; class Acidimicrobiia; order Acidimicrobiales; family JAUJNH01; genus JAUJNH01. The sequence goes on from JBBSKY010000004.1 coordinate 207, forward strand.
GGGCGCCGGTGTGCGAACGCCTGCGGACCGCCCTGCGGGCCCCAACCACCAGGTTCGAGCCGACCCACCCCAGGACGACGACGGTGAGGACGCTGACCAGCACCTCCCGCACTAGGTTCGCCGCCCGGGCTTCGAGAGGGACTGCACAACGCGATGATGGCCGGCTGGAGCGAAGTAGACGGCGCGCTGCACAGGGACTTCCGCTTCGCGGACTTCGCCGCGGCGCTGGCGTTCGTGAACGAGGTGGGGGCGATCGCCGAGGCGGCCAACCACCACCCCGACATCGACATCCGCTGGAACGTCGTCACGCTCCGGCTCAGCACCCACAGCGAGGGGAACGTGGTGTCCGACCGCGATAACGATTTGGCCGCCCGCATCGACCGGCTCGGCTCCTGATGGCGTTTGCGGCCGAGCAGCTGCGCCGCCAGCTCGAGCTGGCCCGGAACAAGGGGGTGCTGCCCGGGACCGTCATCGAGGTCGACTGGGCCACGCCGCCGCCCGAGACCATCAGCCAGTCGCCGCTGCAGCTGCTCGCGGCCGGGTTCCAGAAGCCCCTCACCCTCCGCCAGACCGTGGCCGCGCTCGACCGGGCCAGCCGCGACGACCGGGTCAGCGGCCTGGTGGCCCGGGTCCAGCCCACCCTGGTCCCCCTCGCCGTCCTGCAGGAGCTGCGTGACGCCGTCCTGGCCTTCCGGGCCGCGGGCAAGCGGGCCACCGCCTGGGCCGAGGCGTTCCCGGGCAACGGATCGCTCTACCTGGCATCGGCCTTCGACCGGGTCCTTCTGCAGCCGGCGGGAACCGTGGGCCTGGTCGGCGTCTCGGCCACGGCCAGCTTCCTGGGCGAGACCCTGCCGTGGATCGGCCTGGAACCCGACTTCGCCCAGCGCCACGAGTACAAGAACGCCGTCAATGTCTTCACCGAGACCGGCTTCACCGACCCGCACCGCGAGGCCACCGAGCGCCTCCTCGAGAGCCAGCTCGAGCAGCTGGCGACCGGCATCGCCGAGGGGCGGGGCCTGACACCCGCCCAGGTCCGGGCGCTGGCCGACCAGGGCCCCTTCGAGGCCGAGGAGGCGGTGGCGGCCGGCCTGGTCGATGCCCTCGCCTTCCGTGACGAGGTGTACGCCGAGGCCAGGGGCGCCGACGCACCCCTGCTCTACCTGGGCCGCTTCGCCAAGCGGGCCCGGCCGAAGAACCTGAAGAAGCTGCCCCGGGTGGCCGTGGTCCAGATCAGCGGCGCCATCGCCCCGGGCCGCAACGGCGTCAAGCCGGGCCTGCCGCCGGGACCCGGCACCGGATCCGACACCGCCACCGCGGCGATCCGCGACGCCGTCGCCGACCCGAAGGTGAAGGCGATCGTGCTGCGGGTCGACAGCCCCGGGGGAGCGGTCGGGGCATCGGAGGCGATCTGGCGCGAGGCATCGGTGGCCCGGGCCGCCGGCCGCCCCGTCGTCGCCTCCATGGGCTCGGTGGCGGCCAGCGGCGGCTACTACGTGGCCATGGGCGCCGACCGCATCGTGGCCCTGCCTGGCACCATCACCGGCTCGATCGGGGTGTTCAGCGGCAAGTTCGTCACCGCCGGCCTGCGCCGCCGGCTGCGGCTGGCCACCGAGGTGCTGCAGTCGAACCCGAACGCCGACATGTACGGGACCCAGGCCCCGTTCACGCCGGCGCAGCGGGCCAAGCTCGACACCTCGCTCGACAAGGTCTACGCCACGTTCTCGGCCCGGGTGGCCGAGGGCCGCGGCCTGTCGGCTGAGGCGGTGGACGCCGCTGCCCGGGGCCGGGTGTGGACCGGGGCTGACGCGGCGGAGCGGGGCCTGGTCGACGTGCTCGGCGGCTTCGCCACCGCGGTGGGCGAGGCCAAGGTCCTCGCCGGGCTGGCCGCCGACGACCCCGTCGCCGTCGTCGCCTTCCCCAAGGCGGGCCCGCTCGACCGGTTCCGACCCAAGGAGTCGAGCGAGCCGGCCGCCGCCCGCTTCCTGGCCTGGCTCGCCTGGGCCGTGCTGTCGGGCATCGACCACCTGGATCACCGCGCGGGACAGCCCGGAGCTCAGGCCACCCTGCCCGGCGACTGGCGGATCGGCTAGCGAGCCGCTCGGGTCCTGGTCAGAGCGTCGCCCGGCGCACGACCTGCTCGAGGGCCTCGACCTCGTGGACCTCCAGGTCGGCGAACGCCAGGCGGTACTCCCAGCCGTCCTCAACAGCGCCTCCGCCGGCCACCGTGGCCTCGCACAGCAGGGCCGGCCCATCCGGGAGCTCGAGCTTGACGGTGGCCCGGAGGGCGCCAGGGAGGGGGCCGTCGACCAGGACCCGCGTCCCGCCGACGCTCAGGTCGACCGTCTCCCCGAGCAGCACCCGGAAGTCGCCCTCGGTGTCGATCAGGCGCAGCGGCAGGCGAACCCGGGCCCGGTGCCAGCGCCGCCGATCCCTCCCGTCGATCCGCTCTGCCTCGATCACGCTCATAGCAACCCCTCACCTTTCGCCTCAAGCTCAGATCGGTCGCGAAGGTGCTGACCTGAAGGATGCGGAGGAATCGTCACCCCGAGCCGACCCGACCTCCCCCGCCCGGGTGGCATGCTCCACGGCGTGACCGCCACCCATCCGACCACGACGGCGTACCTCAGCCGCCTGCAGCGCTTGTCGCTGCTCGACGGTGACGGCGTGGTCATCGGGAGGGTCGAGGACGTGGTCATCGTCCCCTCGACGCCGGGTGACCCCCCACCGGTCATCGGCTTCGTGGTGGGCACGCCCGGGCGCCGCCGCATCTTCGTGAACGGCAACAGGGTGGCCGAGATCGACGCCGGCGGGGTGCGCCTGGTGCAGGGCAGCGTCGACCACCGGGTGTTCCACCAGCGTGACGGCGAGCTGCTGGCCCGGGCCGACATCATCGGCCGGGAGATCGAGGGTGAGGTGGTGGGCGACCTGTCGATCATCCCGACGCCCCTCGGCACCCGGGCCTGGCAGGTGCAGGACGTGGCTCTGGTGGCGCCCGGGGTGCTGCGGCGGCGGCGAGTGGGCCGCACGGTGACGTGGAAGGAGATGCCCGATCTGTTCGACACCGGCCGCCAGGTCGACCGGCAGGTGGCGGCGCTGCGCGACCTCCACCCCTCCGAGGTGGCGGCCCGGGTGGCGCGCCTGCCGCTGGCCCAGCGCCGCGTGCTGGCCGAGGCCATGGAGGACCCCGAGCTGGCCGACCTGCTGGAGGAGCTGCCCGAGGACGAGCAGGTGCGGCTCATCCAGGACCTCGGGGTCGAGCGGGTGGCCATCGTCCTGGGCGAGATGGAGGCCGACGACGCCGCCGACCTGCTGGCCGAGATGGCGGAGGGCGACCGGGAGGAGGTGCTGGAGGCCATGGACGACGAGGAGCAGGCCGACGACCTGCGCCGCCTCCTGTCCTATGACTCCCGCTCGGCCGGCGGCCTCATGAACCCCGACCCGCTCATCCTGCGCCCCGACATCACCGTGGGCGAGGCGCTGGCCCGGCTCCGGGCCTTCGACCTGGCCCAGGTCCTGGCCTGCAACGTGTTCGTCGCCGAGCCCCCGACCGAGGCGCCCACCGGCCGCTACCTCGGCATGGTCGGCTTCCAGCGCCTGCTGCGGGTCCCGCCCGGCGAGCCGATCGGCCGGGTGCTCGACGACGAGGCCCCCGAGCCGGTGGCCCCCGAGGCCCCCGAGGGCGAGGTGGCCCGCCGCCTCGCCGCCTACGACGGGGTGGCCCTCCCCGTGGTCGACCGGGCCGGACGGCTCCTCGGGGCCGTCACCGTCGACGACGTCCTCGACCGCATCCTCCCCGTCGGGTGGCGGCGGCGATGATGAGCGCCAGCTCTGACCGAGGGAGGCCTCCAGGTGCCCCGCCGCGACCCGGCCCAGCGCCTGGCCACCCCGGCGGCCGGCGAGGCTCGGCGCATCTCGCCGCCCAGGTTCAGGCCTGACACCTTCGGCCGCTTCGCCGAGGGCGTCGCCCGCTACCTCGGCACGGCGAAGTACCTCCTGATCCAGACGATCGTCATCATCTTCTGGATCGCCTTCACCGAGCTGGTCTTCAACTTCGACAGGTACCCCTACGTCTTCCTCACCCTCATCCTGTCGATGCAGGCGTCCTACGCCGCTCCCCTCATCCTGCTGGCCCAGAACCGCCAGGAGGACCGTGACCGGGAGGCGCTGGAGCGCGACCGCGACGAGGCCAGGCGCACCCAGCAGGACACCGAGTACCTGGCCCGCGAGCTGGCCTCCATCCGCATCGCCCTGGCCGACGTGGCCACAGCCGAGGACCTGGAGCGCTCGCTGGAGCGCATCCTCGACGCCAACGGTGCCGCCCGAAAGAAGGCCAAGAAGAAGAAGCGCCTTGATGACGCTGCGCTGGCCGAGCAGGATCAGGAGCCCGACCTGGACCCCGCTGCTGACGAGGAGGTCCCCGGGGTGGGGGACGAGGATGTGAGCGGGTAGGGACTCGCCGCCCCCTTGTAGCGTTGCGCGCCCTATGGAACCCGGCGCCCATCTCACGCTCACCACCACGGGGGTGGCGGCGGGCGGCGACGCCCTGGCTCGGGCCGAGGATGGGCGGGTGGTGTTCGTGGGCGGGGCGCTGCCCGGGGAGCGGGTGGTGGCCGAGGTGGTGGCGACCAAGGCCGACTTCCTCCGGGCCAACGCCGTCGAGGTGCTCGACGCCTCGCCGCACCGCACCGTCCCACCGTGCGCCCACTTCTTCGCTGGCTGCGGGGGCTGCGACCTGCAGCACGCCGACCTCGCCGGCCAGCGCGAGGTGAAGCGGGCCATCGTCGTCGACGCCCTGCGCCGCATCGGCCGGATCCCCGAGCCGCCCGTGCTCGAGGCCGTCCACGGCGTGCCGCCCGACGGCTACCGCACCACGGTGCGGGCCACCGTCGACCCGGCCGGGGTGCCCGGGCTGCGCCGGCGGGGCGGGCACGACCACGTCGCCGTCCCCGGGTGCGTCATCGCCGCCCCCGCCGTGCAGCAGGTGCTGGCCGAGGGCCGCTTCCCCGGCGCCAAGGAGGTGCTGATCCGGGCCTCGCTGGCCACCGGGCACGTGGTGTGCGTCCCCGCCCCCCGGGTGAGCGCCGGGGCCACGGTGCCGGCCGGGGCCAAGGTCATCCCCTCCCACGCCCTCGGGCACCGCAACGGGGCCATCACCGAGGTGGTCCACGGCCGACGGTTCCGGGTGTCGGCCCGGTCGTTCTTCCAGTCGGGGCCGGCCGCAGCCGAGCTGCTGGTCGACGCCGTCGACAACGCCCTGGGCCGCGATCTCGACGACGGCGGCCTGCTGGTGGATGCCTACGCCGGGGTCGGGGTGGTCGGCGCCGTCCTGGCCGAGCGCCACCCTGGGGTCCGACTGGAGCTCGTCGAGTCGGGCCGGGCCGCGGTCGAAGACGCCCTCCACAACCTGAAGGGCTTCGACGCCGAGGTGCTGGAGGGCGACGTGACCGCCTGGACGACCGACGAGGAGCCTGCCGTCATCGTGGCCGATCCCGCGCGCACCGGCCTCGGGCCCGAGGCCGCCGATGCCCTGGCCGCCGCCGGCGCCCCCACCCTGGTGCTGGTCAGCTGCGACCCGGCCGCCCTGGGCCGCGACACCCGCCTCCTCCTGGCCCGGGGCTACGTCCTGGAGCGGGTACGGGTCCTCGACCTGTTCCCCCACACCAGCCACGTCGAGGCTGTCGCCCGCTTCACCCTGCCCTCCGCGGCCGGCCCTGCGCCAGGGTGATTCAGGCCCAGGCGACGGGCGCCCTGGCCCCGTCGGGGCGCAGCCAGGCCAGGAGGAGGCGGCCCTCGGCGGCGACGGCCCGCTTCTGCGGGGCGGTGAGGCGCACGAGCGGCCGGAGGGTCATCCCCGCCGGCGCGGCGCGAGGGGTGACGGCCCACATGCCGGCCACGAAGCCGTCGACGAGGAAGGTGGGGGCCACGTCGCCGTTCTTGGCGATGACCAGCTTGCGGTGGTCGTCGGTCAGCACCCGCTCCCGCCGGGCGTGGGCCAGCAGCAGGCTGTCCCACACGGGCAGGAAGCGGATGGGCGCCGGGGTGTCGGCCGCCGGCCTGGGGCTGTCCGCCAGGTCGACCAGGGTCCGGCCGTCGTCGGCCCGGAAACGCACCAGGTCGAGGGTGGCCAGCGCCTGGGCGAAGTCGCGGGCCGGCCGGCCCGACCACGACGCCAGGTCGGCCGGGGTGGCCGGCCCGTAGGCGGCCAGGTAGTCCGACGCCACCTGGCGGGCGGCGTCGAGCGGGTCGGCCGGCGGCGTGCGCAGGACCTCGTAGCGGCTCTTGCCGACCGTTCCGAACAGGGCGTCGGTGGCGGCGTTGACCAGGTCGGTGGTGACCGACAGGGCGGCCACCGCGCTGGGCCGGTCGGTAAGCCACTGCGGGTGGGGCTCAGGCACCTGCTCGGCCACGAGCCGGAACACCTCGGTGCGCGACCGCGGCCGCTCGGCGACCTGGGCGACGACCCGGGCCCGGATGGCGTCGAGGTCGACGCCGAGGCCGTCCAGCAGGCGGAGGGTTCCGTCGTAGTAGCCGCTGCCGGTGGCCTGCCGGAAGGCGGCCAAGCGGCTGGCGGCCACCAGGTGGAGGGTGCCCCGCATCACCGTGGTCTTCACCACCGACCGGGCCAACAGGGCGTCCTCCAGGTCGGCGACACCGAACCCGACCAGCCGTGACCACAGGCCGATGAAGGGGGCGCTCGGGTTCTGGGCCTGCATGCCGGCCAGGTGCTCTACCGCCGCCAGAGGGCTTAGCGGCACCCGGTCGAGCAGGTGCTGGCGGGCCAGCGTCCACCGGTTCAGCTCCCTCGTGGTGACCGGCTGCACGCCCCCCTTCCTAGCCGGCGGTCGGCTTCGAAGCCTCCACGCCTGAGGGAGAATCGCCGCCATGCGCCCCTGCCTCCTCGCTGTCCACGCTCACCCCGACGACGAGTCGTCGAAGGGGGCGGGGACGGTGGCCCGCTACGCCGCCGAGGGGGTGCACTGCGTGTTGGTGTGCTGCACCGGCGGCGAGGAGGGCTCGATCCTGAACCCGGCCATGGAGCGGCCCGAGGTGGCCGAAAGGCTGCACGAGGTGCGGCTCGACGAGCTAGCCGAGGCGGCCCGCATCATCGGCTACCACGAGATCGTGATGCTCGGCTACCGCGACTCGGGGATGCCCGAGACCGAGGCCAACGCCCGGGCCGACAACTTCGCCAACGCCCCATTGGAGGAGGCCGTGGGCCGCCTGGTGGGCATCCTGCGCCGCCACCGTCCCCAGGTGGTGCTGACCTACGGCGACGACCAGAAGGGCTACCCCCACCCCGACCACCTCCGGGTCCACGAGGTGACCATGGCGGCCGTAGCCGCCGCCGCCGACCCGGCCCAGCACGCCGAGGCGGGACCGCCCTGGCAGGTGGCCAAGGTCTACTGGTCGGTCTGGTCTCGGGCCCGGATCCAGGGCCTGCACGAGAAGTTCCTCGAGCTCGGGCTCGAGTCGCCCTACAGCCCCGAGTGGCTGGAGCGAGCCAGCCAGGACGACACCATCACCACGTCGGTGCCCATCAACGGGTTCGAGGACGTGCGCCGCGACGCCCTGCTGGCCCACGCCACCCAGGTCGACCCCACCAGCCCGTTCTGGTTCGGCCTGCCGTGGGACGTGGCCCGCACCGTCCACCCCTACGACGACTGGGTTCTGGCCGCCTGCACCGTCGCCACCGACCTGCCGGAGTCCGACCTGTTCTCTGGTATCTAGGATCAGCGGCCACACCACCAGAGGGGGAGCGATGGCGAAGTTCTTGTCGCAGGAGTACATGGACCTGCAGAAGAAGCTGGCCGAGGATCAGCCGGAGCGCCCGGGCACCACGGCCCGGATGCAGTACGTGGTCACCGGCGGCCCCGACGGCGACATCAGGTACTTCTGGGTGCTCGAGGACGGCAAGCTGCTCGAGGCGGCCCTGGGAGACAAGGACGACGCCGAGGTCACCCTCACCCAGACCTACGACGACGCCGAGAAGATCGCCAAGGGCGAGCTCGACCCCAACGCCGCCTTCATGCAGGGCAAGATCAAGGTCACCGGCAACATGCAGAAGCTGATGCAGCTGATGCCGCTGACCAACGCCCCGGAGTACAAGGAGCTGCAGAAGGCGCTGCGAGGCCAGACCGAGTTCTGACGACCCGGGGCCGGGCGGGCTAGACGCCGACGGGGGCCAGCGCCTCGGCGGTGGTGAGGAAGCCCGGGGCGGTGGAGGCGATGGGCTTGCCCGTCAGGTTCGACAGCAGGGCGGCGTGGCGGAACTCGGTGGCGCCGATCGACATGGTGGCCGAGCTGAGCTTGGGGCCCTTCAGCTGACCGACGCTGGCGAGATAGGTGGACGCCGCCTTCACCTCGAGGTCGAGGGCGAAGGCGAGGGCGTCCTCCTCGGAGGCCAAGGCGTCGAGCTGGGGCTTCAGCGTGGCCAGCAGCACGCTGTTGGGCTCGGTGAAGGCCTTCTCGCCGCTGGCGACGAGCTGGCCGTTGAACATCTTGGCGTGGTCCTTGTGGTGGCCCTGGAACAGCGTGGCGGCCGCCAGCAGGGCTGGGGTCGTGATCAGCTTGGCGGCGGTGTCGTAGGCCGCCACGGCCAGGTTCTCGAGGCTGGCCGAGAACCGGAAGATCCGCAGGTCGGCCGGGTCCTCCTTGGTCATCTCGGGCGTGGTGGTGGTGGGGCCGCCGGGCGCCGCCGCAGGAGGGGCGGGCTCGCCGCCGCTGCAGGCGGCCAGCACCGCGCTGGACAGCACGGCGACGCCGCCCACCCGCATCCACCGGGCCCGCTGGGCGCCGCCGGTGATCACGTCCCACTTGGTGGCCGACGGCGCCTCGGCCTGGTACAGCCGGTCGATGCCCTCGGTCGTGGACGCCAGCTCCTCGCGGTGGCAGGCGTCGATCTCCCGCAGAGACCGTCGGACCGCATCGTTGCTGATGTCCATGTCTGCTCCTCGTGCCATGGCGATCTCAGGCCACGGGGTTCTTGGTGGGGTCGACGAAGCCGGCCTCGGTCTGGAAGGGGGGGAGCCAGTGCTTCTCCAGGTCCTTCTTCGGGTCTCCCGCGAACAGGATCTGGCCGAGGACGGCGGCGTGGCCGGCTTCGATGGGAAGGATCGAGGCGGTCAGCTGCTTGAAGCGGAGGGTCTCGAGGGCGCCCAGGGCGAACTGGTAGGTGGCGGCCGCCGCGTTCTCGACCTGGAAGAGCACCCGGACGACCCCCATCTCGTCGACGGCCTGGCTGAGCTGGGTGCTGAGTGCGGTCAGGAGGTTCTTGTTGGTGGTGCCCGTGGTGATCGCGCCGTTGGCCATGGCGGCGAAGGCGTCGCCGTGGGCCTGGTGCTGGGCCGAGAAGCTCGCGCCGGCGTCGAGCACGGCCCTGTCGGTGGCCTTGCCGCTGGCGGCCGCGGCGGTGTAGGTAGCCACCGCGGTGTACTCGAGCGAGGCGGCGAAAGCCGCGATGTCGGCGTCGGTGAGGACCTGGGCGCCGGCCACGCCGCTGAACAGGCTCCGCATCGGCAGCAGCTGGCTGCCGATGGTGAGGGTGGTGGTGGCGATGGCCGAGCGGATCAGGAAGTCGCGGCGGCTGGCCCCGCCCACCGCCCGGCGGGTCTCGGCGTGCAGCTCGCGCAGGTCGTCCCCGAGCGTGCCCAACGACTCGTGGTGCTGCTCGTCGTTCTCCCCGACGGCTTCGTTAAAGCGCTCGACGTCGAAGTCGAGGGTCATGTCGTCTCCTGTTTGTGAGGCGGGGCTCAGGCGGTGACCATGACCGAGGCAGTCATGTACTCGTGGATGCCGCAGCGGTAGTTGACCAGGCCGGGCTTGGTGAAGGTGAAGTCGAAGGTCTCCCCGTTCTTCAGGTCCGGGCTCTTGGTCAGCTCGGCGCCGCCCGTGCCCTCGACGTTGTGGGCCGCATCGTCCTTGAAGGTCCAGGTGACCTTGGTCCCGACCTTGACCGTGGCCTTCTCGGGCTTGTAGGCGAAGTCCTTCACCTCGATCTGGTCCGTGGTCGCACCGGCCGCACCCCCGGCCGGGTCGGCAGCCTCGGGCTCCGAGTCGCTCCCGCACCCGGCGAGGGCGACGAGCAGGACACCGGCGGCGGCTGCGGATCTGAGGGAGCGCTTCGGGGCCATACGCTCACTCTACGGAGCGGTGCCGTCCACAGATGAACCCGACCTTGCCCGGCGGCCCCGTCCCGGGTGCCCGACCTTGCCCGGCGGCCCGTCCCGGGTGCCCGGCGTCATCCGGCCCCCCTTTCGGCACCGAATGAACGAGCACATGCCGAACACGATCCTGCGAGACATGGGGGACGCCGCCCTGGTGGTGGCGATCGGCCGCTGGCGCCAGGACGCGCTGGCCGAGGCGTTCCGCCGCCACGCCGGCGCCGTGCACGCCCTCGCCCGCCGGGTGCTCTACGAGGACGCCGCCGCCGAGGAGGTCGTGCAGGAGATCTTCCTGCGGCTGTGGAACTCGCCCGACCGCTTCGACCCCGACCGGGGAAGCCTCCGCTCGTTCCTGCTGGCCCAGTCCCACGGGCGGGCGGTCGACATCCTCCGCTCGGACATCTCCCGCAAGCGGCGGGAGGAAAAGGACGCCCGGGGCACGGCCGAGGCCGGATACGACATCGAGCACGAGGTCTGGGACCTGGCCGTCGCCGACCACGTGAAGGAGGCCGTGTCCGACCTGCCGGTCGACGAGCGACGGGCCATCGAGCTCGCCTACTTCGGCGGCCACTCCTATCGCGAGGTCGCCGAGCTGCTCGGCGCCCCCGAGGGCACGGTCAAGTCACGCATCCGCTCGGGCCTGCGCCGGATGCGGGGCTCGCTGGCCGCCGCCGGGATCGGTGCACCGTGAGCACCCACCAGGAGATCCAGGAGCTGCTGGGCGCCTTCGCCCTCGACGCCGTCGACCCCGCAGAGGCGATCCTCGTCGAGGCCCACCTCGCCACCTGCCCCCGCTGCGGCAACGAGGTCCGTGAGCACCGGGAGGTGGCCTCTCTGCTGGCCTACGCCGGCACCAGCGCACCCGAGGGCATGTGGGACCGGCTGGCCGCCACCCTCGAGGGTGCACCCCCTGCCCCCGCCGCCCCGCCGCTCCTCATGAGGGGCCGCCAGGCCGCCTACGAGCTGCCCGGCCGTCGGGGCGCCACGATCGTCAAGCTGGTGGCGGCGGCGGCGCTCGTCGCCGGCCTGGGCGCCGGCGGCCTGCAGGTCCAGCGCACCCTCCGCAGCCAGGATGACCAGATCGACAGCGTCGCCCGGGCGCTGACCCAGGACGCCTCTCGGGCCCGGCTCCTGGGCGAGGCCGCCGCTGCCGCGCTGGCCGACGGGGCCCGCCAGGTCCACCTGGTCACCCCGGACCGCCAGCCGATCGCCGACGCCGTGATCCTGGCCAGCGGCGATGGCTACCTGCTCGACAAGGGGGCCCCCGGCCTGCCCGAGGACCGCACCTACCAGCTGTGGGCGGTCACGGGAGGCCAGAAGCTGTCGCTCGGCATGCCTGGCCGGGACATCGACGTCCTCGCCTTCAAGGTCCCCAAGGACACCGACGCCCTGGCCCTGACCGTCGAACAGGCTCCGGGCGCGGTGACGCCCCAGAACCAGGCCGTCGGGTTCGGCCTGGTGCAGCGCTGAGAGGGCGAGACCCGGTCAGGCCCGCATGGCGTCGCGGAGCGCCCGGTAGCCGGTCACCACGACCTTGGCCCGGGCCAGGAGGCCGGCGACCGCTGCGTCGGTGGTGACCAGGTCGTGGTCGTCGACCCGCTCGGCCCACCCCGGCTCCATGGCCCGCAGCTCGGGCGTGTCGAGCGCCGGCCGCACCACCAGCTCGGTGATGCCGGGCGGCGGCTCCATCAGGAACCGCTCGAGCAGCACCCGGGCGGGCCGGCCCGGGCGGGAGCGCAGCACCCGGTCGGGCGCCACGACCCGCTCGTCGGCGCACAGCTGGCGCAGGGGGAACCCGACCAGGGCGAGGGAGTGATCGGGGGGCAGCCGCAGGGGGAGGCGCTCGTCGACTGCCAGCTCGAGGACGACGTCGAAGAACTCCGGGCGCAGGAGCAGAGCGTCGAGGTGGACCGACAGGTGGGTGACGTCGAAGCCCCACAGCACGGCCCGCTCGAGCTGGGCCCGCACCTCGCGGCGGACCTCGTCGACATCGGCATGGTCCCACAGGTCCTCGACCGTGCGGGGGAAGCCGCCGTCCCCGTCGAGCAGGGAAGGGGCGTGGGTGATGGGTCCCCACCGCACGGCATCGAGCTCGGCGTTGACCACCAGGTGCACACCTACGTCCTCGCCCCGGTAGCCACCGGCGGCCGCCCGAGCCCAGGGGCAGGGGACCGACAGCCCGGCGCTTGAGGCCAGGCCTCGGCGGAGCGCATCGAAGCAGCCGGCGGTGGCGGCCTGACTGGTGCCGAGGTCGTCGGCGGTGACCACCAGCACCGGCCCGCCGGGGCGGTGGCCCAGCCGCTCGGCGAGCGGGCTGGCCGGCGACGGCGACGGGTCGGTCACGGCGGCAGGCTAGCGGCGGCCGGGCAGGAGCCCCACAGGCCCCGGCCGGCTCGCCGGGCGTCTCCGGCGGCCCGGCGCAGCTCGTCGACGTGGGCCACGTTGGGCGGGTAGGTGAGCAGCTGGGCGTAGCCGCCGCGCACCAGGTCGAGGTTGACGAAGAGGTCGTCGGGCTGGCGGTAGACATAGGCCAGCAGGCGGCCGTAGCGGTCGCGCTCCTCGACGTCGCGCACCAGGCGCACGGTGACCCCGGGGGGCAGCAGGCTGTGCAGGCGGGCCGACGCCTCCCTGGCGAAGCACTCGACCGGGGTGGCGGCCTTGACCGACTCGGGGGTGTCGATCCCGAGGAGGCGCACGCGCTCGGTGCGGCCAGCAAGGCGCACCGAGACGGTGTCGCCGTCGACGACCCGCTCCACGGTGGCCAGGCCCGGGCCGGCGACAGCAGGGCCCGCAGCCGGCCCGCACGCTGCGCCGGCCAGGGCCGCAACCATAAGAAGCGCAGAGAAGTGTGCAGAGCACATCACGCGATCCAGAATGCCACGACCGTGCCGGGGTGCGGGTCAGGCGGCCTGGCTGTGACCCGGGCGGGCGGCGGCCCGACGGGCGGCAGCCTCGGCCAGGGCGTGGCGGGCGGCGGCGACGCCCTGGCGACCCCGGGTGCGGGTGGCGTCGTCCAGCCGCCAGGGGGCGCGGCGGCCGCCGCCGGCCAGCGCCTCATCGGGCAGGAGGGCCAGCTGCTCGGTGCGCTCGCTGTCGGTGCGCTCGGTTCCCATGTGCATCAGTCTCCTGTCCACTGTGACAACGAAGATGAGGGCTGGTTTCTTTCCGTTGTCAGGGACATCGGCGTCGGACTGGGCGAACATGACGCCCTGTACGGGTTGCGGTCCCACGCCGGCGCACTGAGCACCACCGCCAGGTCACGTCCGTGCGCCGCTAAAGCAGGATCTCGACGGCCTCGGGTGGGCGGCCCAGGCGGGCCCGACCGTCGTCGGCCACCAGGATGGGCCGCTCGATGAGGATGGGGTGCTCGATGAGGGCCGTGATCCAGCGTCCCCGGTCCTCATGCGGCCACGCCTTCATGCCGAGCTCGGCAGCCACGGGCTCACCGAGGCGGGCCAGGTGCCAGGGCTCGAGGTCGAGGGCGGTCAGGATCCGGTCGAGCTCGGCGGCCGTCGGCGGCTCGTCGAGGTAGCTGCGCTCGGTGTAGGCGACGCCCCGCTCGTCGAGGATCGCCTTCGCCGCCCGGCTTTTCGAGCACGTCGGGTTGTGCCACAGCTCCACGGCCCCGACGCTAGGTCCGGCGTGCGGTGAGGGGTTGGGCCACCGGTCCTGCCCTCGCCGGCGGGTCCAGTCGAAGATGGCGCCCATCAGCCCGAGGGGCGGGGCGCCCAGGCCCAGGAGCGCCCAGTCCCAGGAGCGCGTCGTGGAAGCGCCGGTGGGCGAATTGCCCCTTGTGGGGGGGATCGATTCGTGAGACCATTTTGTGTAGGCATCGAAGCCTTGGAGGATCCATGCGCAAGAAGCTCGTCCCTGTCGTCGCCGCAGCGCTCGTGGCCCTGCTCGTGGGGGGCCAGGCCTCGGCCAACCCCCAGCAGCACGGCTCGGACGAGGGTCACCTGATCGGTACGGGTGACTACGGCAAGATCGAGCTGGTCGGCCAGCTTGAGGTGACCCAGACCGAGGGTCTGGTGGCCGACGTCGCCGCCTACGGGAGCTACGCCTACCTGGCGAACTGGGGCGAGCCCGACTGCGCCGGCCCGGAGGCGGGCGGGGTCAACACGCCCGACTCCGGCGCCTGGGTGATCGACATCTCCGATCCGGCCAACCCGAAGCAGGTCAACTTCATCGCCATGCCCCAGGACACCCGTCCCGGCGAGGGGATGCAGGTCGTCCACATAGAGACCAAGAAGTTCGCCGGCGAGATCCTGGTCATGAACGCCGAGGCCTGCGGCAAGAACTACGAGGGCGGCTTCATGCTCTACGACGTTACCAACCCCCTGAAGCCGGTGAAGCTGAAGGAGGGCTTCGGCGAGCGCACCGGGTCGGACGCCCACCAGACCCACAGCGCCTTCGTCTGGCAGCCCGTGGCCGGTGGGCCCGCCTACCTGGTCACCCAGGACGAGGAGGACCTGGCCGACGTCGACATCTACGACATCACCAACCCCCGCCGCCCCCGGCTGCTGACCGAGCTCGACCTCGACGACTTCGCCGTGGCCCAGCCCGCGCTGAACCTGGCCGACTCGAACCTGCACGACATGACGGTCAAGTGCATGACCTCCGGCACCTACGCCGGCAAGTGCATCATGATCGCCTCGTACTGGGACGGCGGCTACGTCCTGCTCGACGTCACCAACCCGGCCAGCCCGGTGTTCCTCTACGACACCGACTTCGCTGCCATCGACCCCGAGCTGTTCGAGCAGACCGGCATCGCCCTCACCCCCGAGGGCAACGCCCACCAGGCCGAGTTCACCGCCGACAACCGGTTCTTCATCGGCGCCGACGAGGACTTCTCGCCCTACCGGCCCCGCATCGTCACCGACGACGGCGGCAGCTACGACGCCGGCGAGTTCGGCTGGACCGTCCCCATCAGCGAGCTCTACGGCACGCTCAACGGCCCGACCGTTTACGGCGGCTACGGCTGCCCGGCCGACCGGGGTTCGATCCCTAACGCGTCGACGCTGACGCTGGCTCCCGGCGAGGAGTCGATCCTGGTCCTGCAGCGCGGCCCGCTCAACGACCCGAGCCAGACCCAGGGCGCCTGCTTCTTCTCCGAGAAGGTGGAGACGGCCCAGCTCCTCGGCTACGACGCCGTGATCATCGCCAATCACCACACCGGTGCGCTGGGCGGCGCCGGGCCCGACACCTACTTCTGCGGCGGCCAGGGCCACGAGTTCGACATCCAGATCTCGGCCCTGTGCGTGGGCCACACAGCTATGCACGAGCTGTTCGACGACCCGAACGCCGCCGACAACTTCACCTATCCGGAGGCCGTGCCGGCCATCGGCACCGTCGGCGACAGGATCAGCGTCACCACCCAGTTCGACGGCTGGGGCTACCTCCACCTCTACGACGCAGCCACCGGCGCCGAGCTGGACACCTTCGCCATCCCCGAGGCCATGGACCCGGCATACGCCTCCGGCTTCGGCGACCTCACCGTGCACGAGGTGGCCACCGACCCCACCGATCCCAGCCTGATGTACCTCTCCTACTACTCGGGCGGCCTGCGGGCGCTGCAGATCCAGTGCTCCGACCCGGCCGACACCAGCACGTGTGAGCTGGTCGAGGTGGGCGGCTACCTCGACCCGGAGGGGAACAACTTCTGGGGCGTCGAGGTCATCGCCAACCCGGCTGACGATCCGGCCGTGCAGGGTGACGAGGTGCTGATCCTGGCCAGCGACCGCGACTACGGGCTGTTCATCTTCCGGGACCCCTGATCGGCACCGGCGAGCGCCGGCCCAGGCTGTCTTGGCTTCGTCCCCTCCCTGCCGAGCTCGGCGGCCATGGGCTCGCCGAGCCGGGCCAGCTGCCAAGGCTCGAGGTCGAGGGCGGTCAGTACCCGGTCGAGCTCGGCGGCCGTCGGCGGCTCGTCGAGGTAGCTGCGCTCGGTGTAGGCGACGCCCCGCTCGTCGAGGATCGCCTTCGCCGCCCGGCTCTTCGAGCAGCGCGGGTTGTGCCACAGCTCCACGGGGCCCAAACCTAGAGCTCGGCGGGCGTGATGGCCACGTCCACGAGGATCGAGCGGTGGTCGCTGCCGGCGGAGGGACCGGTGGAGTGGAAGGTGGCCACCAGGCCGGGGCCGCAGAGCACGTGGTCGATGCGCAGCGTCGGTGGCAGCCGACCCCCGGCCCGCCACGTGGGCGACCATGGCTGGCCGAGCGCGGCGGCGGCGTCGTCGAGCCCTACTCCGAGCAGCCGGCGGAACGGGGCGTGGCCCCAGGTGGCGTTGAAGTCGCCGGCCAGCAGGACCGGCGGGCCCGGACGGGTTGCCTCCTCGCCGAGCAGGCGCAGCTGGCGTGTCCACGTGGCCGGCCCCTCCGACGCGATGGGCGACAGGGTGTGCACGTTCACGAGGCGCACCGGGCCCGCCGGGGTGCGCACCACCGCCCTGGTCATCGGCAGCCCCTCGGCGTCGATCTCCTCGGGTCCCTCGAGGGGCAGCCGGCTCCAGATGCCCGACCCGAAGGCCGACGGAACCGGTGAGACGAAGCTGTGTGGGTAGGCCGACAGGGCGGGGGAGCGCCGCAGCAGGGGGAGATTGGCGACCGAGACCTCCTGGAGCACCACGACGTCGGCGTCGGCGTCGACGACCACCCGCTCGATGGCCGCGGCGTCGGTGTTGCCGAAGTACAGGTTCCAGCTGAGGACCCGGATCGTCGGGGCATGGCGGGCGGCGACGGGCAGGCTGGTGCGGGCGGCCAGCTCGGGCAGGCCGGTCGGGACGGCGGCGGCGGCCACGGCCAGGGCCACCAGGCCCAGTCGGCGGTGGCTGCGGATCAGGGCCAGGGCCGCCACCGGGAGGGCGGTCAGGAAGGGGAGGGCGCCGAGGCCGAACAGCCCGAGCAGGGCCGGGGACCGCACATCGGGGGCCACGGCCCGGGTCAGGGCCAGCAGGCCCAGCCCGGCGACGACCACCCAGCCGATGAGCCGGAACAGCCGAGCCAGGTGCCTCAGCCCCGCCGTCGTTGGTTGGACGATCTTCCTCTGGGCTGGGCCACCTCCACCAGCCTACGAGGCCGTCAGCGGGCCCTCCCTCCCTACACTGCAGCGCCGAGATGCGGTGGAGGCCCTGCTGAGCGAGGACGACGCCTACGACGTGCTCGGGCTCGCTCCGCGGGCGGAGCCCGAGCGGGTGGATGCCGTCCACCGCCGGCTGGCCTCACGGGCCCACCCGGACCGGTGGCTCGACGCCCCGGCCGACGAGCAGGAGGCGGTGCGCCAGCGGTTCGAGGAGGTGAACGAGGCCTACCGGGTGCTGAAGGCCGCCCGCAAGGCCGGCCTCGGACCGGACCCGGGTGGGTCGACCGGAGGGCCCCGCCGTCGGTCGGCGCCCGAGCCCGAGCCTGTCCCGACCCCGGTCGTCCAGGCGCCCCGGACCGCCTCCACCGGCGGAGCGGCCACCGTCGAGGGCCCCTGGGGTGACATCGAGGAAGACCCCGTCCACAAGATCCCGCCCCGGCTGGTGGCCGCCGCCGCCGCGGTCGCCGTGGTGGTGGTGCTCCTGGCCGTGATCGGGCTGTCGTCCCCGTCGCCCGACGGCAGCCGCCAGCGGCAGGTTCTCGGCCCCCTCGCCCATCGGCTGCTGGAGGCCGAGCGCGCCGGCGACCACGGCACGATGTGGGACCTGGCCGAGGACTCCTTCAAGGCATCGGTCGAGCGCGACGGCTTCGTGGCCCGGCTCGACGCCTGCCCCCGCCGCCGCCCGTCCCGCCAGGTGGTCGACATGCAGGCCACCTCCCGTGGGGTGTGGGAGGTGCAGTGGGTCGATCCGAGCGGCGCGCCCGGCCTGGCCTACTTCCGCCAGGAGGAGCCCTACCGCTTCGGCGCCATCCTCAACGACGGCGACCTGGTCGCCCTGCTCGCCGCCCCCCTCGAGCAGGCCCTCACCACGGGCTGGTGCCAGCGCCGGTGAAGGTGAAGGTGATCGTTCGCGTGGCCCTTGCCGCCGACCGGCCCGCGCTGCACGCCCTGCGCCGGCGGGTCTTCGTCGACGAGCAGGGCGTGCCGGCCGACCTCGAGCTCGATGTCTTCGACGACGAGGCCGTCCACGCCGTGGCCCACGACGCCGCCGGCGCCGTGGTGGGCACCGGCCGTCTGCTCGTCGGCCCCGACGGCCGGGCCCGCATCGGCCGGATGGCAGTGGACGGGCCGGCCCGGAGGAGCGGGGTGGGCGGCGCCCTTCTGGCGGTGCTCGAGGGCGCGGCAGCTGACGCCGGCTGCCGGCGCTGTGAGGTGCACGCCCAGCTCCACGCCGTCGGGTTCTACCGGCGGGCGGGCTACACCCCGCAGGGGCCGCCGTTCCTCGAGGCCGGCATCGCCCACCTGGCCATGGGAAAGGACCTCCCCGCCAAGGGCGTCGCAGGTGCGGGCGGTAGCCTGTGACCCCGATGCCAGACCCCGCCAAGGTGGACGAGGGCACGCCGACCGACCGGTCCGTGCGGGTTCACAAGGTGCCCAGGCTGCGCCCGTGGATCATCGCCGGGATCCTCGGCGCCTTTGCCGTCAGCTTCCAGCAGATCACCCAGCCCGACTACAACACCAACCGCCGGGCCACCCCCGACGAGTGGCTGTGGTTCGTCATCCCGGCCGTGGCCATGATGGGCTACGGCGGCTGGCGGGTGTGGCGCAGCCGCATCGAGACCAGTCCGCGGGGCCTGCGGGTCGTGCGGGCCGTCGACTCCGACGAGGTGCCGTGGGACCGGCTGGCCCGGGTCGAGCTGCGCCCCACCCCGAACCGGGCCGGCACCATGATCAGCGCCCGCCTGGTCGACCAGCGCCTGGTGCGCCTCGGCACCGTGCCTGGCCGCAAGCCCAGGCACCGGGCCCGGGCCGAGGCGTTCGTGGCCGCCCTCGACGCCGACCGGGCCCACTTCCAGCCGGGCCCGAGCGGCCCCGCAGAGCGGGAAAGCCCGGCAGCTTGCGCAAAACCTGACCAACATGGTCAACTTTCGCCCATGACCGCAACCGACGAGCTTCTGAAGCACAACGAGAGCTACGCCGCATCCTTCTCCAAGGGCGACCTGCCGATGCCCCCGGGCAAGAAGATGGCGGTGGTGGCCTGCATGGACGCCCGCCTGGATGTGGCCCGGGCCCTCGGCCTGGAGGAGGGCGACGCCCACGTGATCCGCAACGCCGGCGGCATCGTCACCGACGACGCCATCCGCAGCCTGGCCATCAGCCAGCGCCTGCTCGGCACCGAGGAGATCATCCTCATCCACCACACCGACTGCGGCATGCTCACCTTCAAAGACGACGAGTTCAAGCAGCAGATCCTGGACGAGACGGGCCAGAAGCCGGCGTGGGCGGCAGAGTCGTTCTCCGACCTCGATGTCGACGTCAGGCAGAACGTCGCCCGCATCAAGGCGAACCCGTTCATCCCGAGGACCACCAGCATCCGCGGGTTCGTCTACGAGGTCGAGTCGGGCAGGCTGCGCGAGGTCAGCTGACCCGGGGAGGCACCCAGTCGGCGTCCGGCGGGGTGCGGTACCGGTAGGTCGACCCGCACGAGCTGCAGGAATAGGTGTCGGTGCCGAAGGGGCCGCCCTGCTCGGTCATGTCCACCCCCACCTTGCAGGTGGGGCAGACCGCTTCGGTGAGCTCGATGTCGTCAGCCATGGGCCAAACCTAAGCGGCGGGCCGGCGCTACCGCTCAGCCCACGGGTCGGACCGCCGGCGCAGCAGCCTGGTGGCCGTGGCCCGGGCCCGGCCGGCCGCCGGCGGGGTGGCGCCCGGCCGGTCGACCGGGGCCTGGGCGGCGGCGATGGCGGCCAGGCCGGTGGTGATCGGCACCGACAGCACCAGCCCGATCGCCCCGACCAGGCCGCGCACCACCTCCTCGGCCACCAGGCTGCTCGTGATCACGTCGCCGAAGGAGCGGTCGGCCAGCGAGAAGAAGATGAGCAGGGGCAGGGCGGCGCCGGCGTAGGCCAGGATCAGGGTGTCGACGGTGGCGCCGATGTGGTCGCGGCCGACCTGCATCCCCTGGCGGTAGAGCTGGACCGGCTGCAGGGTGGGGTCGGCCAGGTGCAGCTGCCACACCGTCGAGGCCTGGGTGATGGTGACGTCGTTGAGCACGCCGAGCCCACCGATGATGATGCCGCCGATGAGCAGGCCTCGCAGGTCGACCTGGCCGGCCAGCGCCGTCAGGGTGAGCGCCTCCTCGGTGCCGGCCCCGCTGAGCCGTGACGCCGAGGTGGCCCAGGTGGCCAGCACGCCGGTGACCAGGAGGCTGAGGAGCGTGCCCACGAGCGCGGTGGAGGAGCGGACGGTGATGCCGTGGGCCAGGTAGAAGACGACGAACATGGTGACCGAGGCGCCCACGATGCACACCGCCAGCGGGTCCTTGCCGTCGAGGATGGCCGGCAGCACGAACTTGGCCAGCACGGCCAGCGTGGCGGCCAGGCCCACCAGGGCGGCCAGGCCCTTCCACCGGGCCAGCGCCACCACCAGCACCGAGAACACCACGGCCAGCAGCAGCAGCGGGCGGCCGCGCTGGAAGTCGACGAAGGTGTAGGAGTCGGGGCCTGAGGGCTGCACCACGACGCGGTCGCCCTGGCCGAGCGTGGGGATCCCCGGGTTGGCCAGGACGTTGAAGACCAGCTCGGTGGGCAGCCCGGCGTCCGGCCCGCTCGAAAGGCGCAGGCCCACGACCTGGCAGGCCGACTCGGCGCCCCCCTGTTCGGGTGGGCAGGCGCCGAAGGTGGACCGCTCGACCACCGCCTTCACCGCGGTGGCGGGCGAGCCGATCTCGGGTGGCACCTCGGGGTCGCGCTCGGGCCACAGCAGCACCAGCCCCACCAGGGTGCCGATGGCGAGCGGGGTGATGATGAGCAGCAGGAGGCGGCGGACGGCCCGATCGGCGGCCCGGCTGCGGGGGTCATCGCCCTCGACGTGGTGGTGGTGGTCGGCGGCCAACGCCCCATCCTCGCCACAACCCGGCCCGGCCGCGCGGATGCCCGCCAACCGACACTGCCCACACCACCCACGGCGAGGGCTGTTTGCACGATCAGGGGCTCAGGTCCCCGGGGTCAGATCTCCAGCTCGAAGACGTGGTCGAGGCGCAGGAGCCGCAGCTCGTGCAGCAGGTGAGGGGTGGCGTGGCGCAGCACCAGCGAGCCCGAGCGCTCCTCCTGCAACCGCCGGGCGGCGTCGGCGAGCACGGCCAGCCCGGTCGCCCCGATGAATTGGGCCTTGGCCACATCGACCACCAGCACCTGGGTGCCCACCTCGATCCGGCCCCGCAGCTCGGCCTCCATCCGGGCCGCCACGGGGCCCTGGATCCTCCCCTCCACCACGACCACCCCCATCGGAGGTGCCGTCGACGAGGGTTCGGTCACCGTCATGAGGACCCCACTACCCGCATGAGGACCCCACTACCCGCTCGGCCCCTGGTGCAAAACGAACTTCACACATCGCTGCGAAAACCTAGCGGGGCGGCGGTGCCGGCGCAAGGGATCGGGCCGCGAAACGGACGAGAAAGCTCAGAATCAGGCCGTGGCGGCGGGTACGGGGCCGACGTGATCGACTGTGGGGATGCCCCTCGACCTCACCCCCGTCGAGGTGCGGGTGGTGGCCAGCCTCCTCGAGAAGGAGGCGACGACCCCCGACGCCTATCCGCTCACCCGCAACGCCCTGGTCGCCGCGTGCAACCAGTCGACCGGTCGGGCCCCGGTCCTGCAGCTCGACCACGCCGAGGTCGAGGCCGCCGTGGTCACCCTGAAGGAGCGGGGTTTGGTGCGCTTCGTCCACCCCTCTCACGGCGGTCGCAGCGAGAAGTACCGCCACGTCCTGCCCGAGGCGCTCGAGCTGGGCCGCCCCGAGGTCGCTGTCCTGTGCCTCCTGGCCCTGCGGGGCCCGCAGACGCCGGGCGAGCTGAAATCGCGCTCGGACCGGCTCCACGGCTTCGCCCACCTCGACGACGTCCAACGGGCCCTCGAGGCGCTGGCGGACCGGCCCGAGGCGCTGGCCACCCGCCTGCCCCGCCGGCTGGGCCAGAAGGAGCTGCGGTGGGCCCACCTGCTGTGCGGGGCGCCCCGCGACGTGGACGAGGTGGAGCGGCCGCTGGTGCCGCCGCGCCGGGACAACCGGCTGGCCGACCTCGAGGACCGGGTGGCCGAGCTCGAGGCGGGCCTGGCCGAGATCAGGGCCAGCCTCGGTGTGGTCTAGAACAGCTCGAGCTGGTCGCCGCGGGTCATGCGCTCGGACAGGGGCTCCCAGCGGGCGCCGCCCTTCGGCCCGGAGGCGGCCACCTCCACCAACCCGGCCGGTAGGGCGCGGGCGGCGCCGTCGTCGTCGCGCACCCCGATGCTGCCGTCGCGCTCGATGCGCTCCAGGCGACCCCGGCGCCAGCGGCCGCGGGTCACCCGGCGGAAGCGGACGGCCTCGCCGGCCCGCAGCCCGAAGGCGGCCAGGTCGACACCCGCGACCCCCTCGACCACGGGCCGGGAGGCTACCGCCGCCCGCTCGGCCGTGACCGCAGGGCAGGCGACCTGACCGGTAACGTTCGGCTTCGCCATGCGCCCGCTCGTCCGCTTCCTCCTGGTCGTCAGCGTGGCCTCGGTGCTGCTGGCCGCCGGGCTCGGGGCGCTGTCGATCCCCTACCGGGGGGTCACCTCCGACCTGTGGCTGGCCAAGGCCTCGAAGCTGGGCGAGCTCACCGAGCTGAGCCAGCCGTCGTTCGTCTATGACCGCAACGGCGAATTCCTCACCGTGCTGAAGGCCGACGAGTACCGCAAGCCGGTGGCCCTGGCGGCGGTGCCCGCCGTCATGCGTGACGCCATCCTCGACGTCGAGGACGCCGACTTCTACGAGCATGACGGCTTCGACATGAAGAGCACCGCCCGGGCCGTGCTCAGCAACGCCGACGCCGGCAGCATCCGCCAGGGCGGCTCCACCATCACCCAGCAGCTGGTGAAGAAGACCCTGCTCACCGACGAGCGGTCGGTCGACCGCAAGGTGAAGGAGGCGGTGATCGCCACCCGCCTCGAGAAGGAGATGACCAAGGACCAGATCCTCGAGCACTACCTGAACCTCGTCTACTTCGGCAACGGCGCCTACGGCGTGGGGGCGGCCACCGAGACCTACTTCAACCTCCCGCTGGCCGAGATCGGCCCCGGCCAGGCCGCCCTGCTGGCCGGGCTGATCCGCAACCCGCTGGCCAACGACCCGTTCCGCAACCCCGAGCAGGCCATGTCCCGGCGGGCCACCGCCCTGTCGCAGATGGTGGAGCGGGGCCACCTGTCAGCCGAGGAGGCCGACAAGCTCAAGGAGACCCCGCTGCCGGCGGCGCCCAATAAGCCCCAGGAGCGCCAGGGCTACTTCCTCGAGGCCATGAAGCAGCGGCTGCTCGACGACTCCCGCCTGGGCGAGACCGCCGTCGACCGCTACGACACGGTGTTCCGGGGCGGCCTGAAGATCTACACGACCTTCGACCCCCGGGCCCAGCAGCTGGCCGAGGAGACCACCAAGGCCGGGGTGCCGCCCCCGGGCCGCTCGAACCCGATGGGGGCCATCGCCGCCCTGGTCACGCTGGACCCGGGTGACGGCGCCGTGCGGGCCGTGGTCGGAGGTCCCGGGTTCTCCGAGGAGAACAAGTTCGACATCGCCACCCAGGGCTACCGCCAGCCCGGGTCCACCTTCAAGCTGTTCACCCTCCTCGCCGCCCTCGAGGCGGGCTACGGCCCGGGCTCCACCGTCGACGGCAGCGGCCCGTGCCTGGTGAACGAGGGACGCAGCAAGCGCAGCCGCCGGTCGGTGCTGAGCAAGGACAACATCATCAACAACGCCGGCGACGGGGTGGGCGGCGGCACCATGTCGATGACGTCGGCCACTGCCGGCTCGGTGAACTGCGCCTTCGAGCGGATGGCCGCCACTATCGGCTTCCCCAAGGTGATCGACATGGCCAAGCGCCTCGGCCTTGGCCAGAACCCGCGCTACCCGATCGAGAACGTGCCGACCATGCCGATCGGTGTGGAGGAGGCCACGCCTCTCGAGATGGCCGCCGCCTACGCGGCGGTGGCCAACGACGGCGTGTACCACGCCCCCACCTTCGTCGACCGGGTCGAGGACCGCACCGGCAAGGTCCTGTTCAAGGGGGCGGGGGAGGGCAAGCGGGTGCTGCCGATCGCCGTGGCCCGCACCGCCGCCGACATCCAGACCGGCGTCTTCGGGGGCACGGCCACCTGCTGCCGGCTCGGCGGCAACCGGCCGGCGGCGGGCAAGACGGGCACCACCGACGGCTCGAAGAACACCTGGTTCGCCGGGTACACCCCCAACAACACCACCGTGGTGTGGGTCGGGGTGCCCCGTGGGAACGTGTCGATGCAGGGCCTGGGCGGGCGGGGCGCGGTGTACGGCGCCACCTTCGCCGCTCCCATCTGGAAGAAGTTCACCGACGCCTACATGGCGGGCAAGCCGGCCCCCGACTTCGCCAAGGTCCCCGCCAAGTCCGGCATCGGCAGCCGCCCGTTCGTGGTCCCCCCGGGGGCCCCGATCCTGCCGGGCAGCGGGAGCGCGCCGACCAGCACCAGGTCCCGCAGCGCCACCACCAAGGTCGCGCCCGCCACGACCAAGCCAGCGGCGCCCACGACCAAGGGCGGCGCGGCCACGACGGTCCCCCAGGGCACGACCAAGACGACCAAGACGACCAAGACGACCAGGTCCACCAGGGGCCGCTGATGGCCGCGCCCGACCAGGAGGCCCTGCTCCTGGTGCAGGCGGCCGACACCTCAGCCGACCAGCTGCGCCACCGCCGGTCGCACCTGGAGGAGCGGGCGGCGGTGGCCGCGGCCGAGACGGCGGCGGTGGCGGCCAAGCGGGCCGACGAGGAGGCGGCCGGGCGGCTGGCCGTGCTGGCGGCCCGCCAGGCCGAGCTGGAAGCCCATCTGGCCACCACCGACGCCCGGGCCACGGCCGTCGAGGCCCGGCTGCGCTCGGGAGAGTCGACGGCGGCCCGGGACATCGTGCGCTGGGGGGAGGAGGTGGCTCACCTGCGCGAGCGGTCCACCTCCTTCGAGGACCAGGCCTTCGAGGCGCTGGTCGAGCGCGAGGCCGCCGAGGCCGAGGCCGCCGCCGCCGCCCAGCGGCTGGCCGAGGCGGTGGCCGCGGTGCGCTTGCACCGGGGCGCGCTGGCCGTGGCCGAGCAGGCGGTCGACGTCGAGCTGGCCCGGGTGGCGGCGGACAGGGCAGGCCGGGCCAGCGCCGTGCCGCCCGAGCTGCTGGCCCGCTACGACAAGCTGCGGGCCCACCTGGGCGGCACCGGCGCCGCCCGCCTCGAGGACGGCAAGTGCGGCGGCTGCCACCTGGCCCTGTCGCCCCGCGACCTCGACGACGCCCGGAGGGCGCCGGCCGGGGAGGTGCTGACCTGCGACGCCTGCGGTCGCATCCTCGTCCGGGTCTGAGCGTCCGTGCTGCTCTGGTTCGCCGGGCTCTCCTTCGTGCTCGTCGTGGCGGTCTTCCGCGACGCCGCCCTCGACGAGCGGCTGGTCATGGCCGCGGCCACGGTGCCGGCCGTGCTCGACCTGACGGTCGGCGGCGTCCGCCCTCTCCACACCCTGGCCTTCCCGATCGGGCTGCTCACAGTGGTGATGGTGGGCACCATCGGCCGTCGGCCCCTGCGGCGGCACCTCCTGGCCCTGCCGATCGGGGCCTTCATGAACCTGGTGCTCGACGGGATGTGGTCGTCGACCCGGCTGATCGCCTGGCCGCTCGGCGGCCTGTCGTTCGGCGACGAGCAGCTGCCCACCCTCGGCCGCCCCTGGCCCCTGCGCCTGGCCATGGAGCTGGCCGGGCTGGCGGCACTGTGGTGGTGCGTGCACCGCTTCCGGCTGCTGGAGCCGCAGAACCGGGAGCGGTTCCTCCGCTCGGGCCGCCTCGACCGGACCCTGATCGGGCCGTCCGGCCGCAGCTGACGCGGCACGCCCAACGCTGAGCCGCGTGGGCTCAGCCCACCGACCCGTAGGTGCTGCACAGGCCCGAGGCGTTGATGAGCAGGAAGGCGGCCAGCACGACGCCGATCACGATCCGCTGGCGCCGGCCCGAGGTGCGCCGCAGCGGCCGGGGCATGTACCAGGCGGGCAGCAGGTGAGGCTCGGCGTCGGCCTCGGCCCAGATGCTCACGGCCCCGGGGCCGACGGCGGTGTCGGGGTCGGCGGCCAGGGCGAGCGCGGTGAGCTCGTCGTCGGAGACCGGCCGCTCGTCCTCGGCTGGAGCGGCTGTCGGCACCTCGGCTCCCCTCAGGGCGGACGGGCCGCCGCACCCGGTGCCGACAGTACCGCCCGGGGCGCTGCTGTCCGCAGCAGCCGGGCCCCCGCGGGCAGAACAGGGGGATAGGCTGCGACGACTGCCGATCGAGGGGGAAGCATGGCTGACGAGGTGCCCGGGGGCGTCGTGAAGATCATCGAGCTGGTGGGCAGCTCGCCGAGCTCGTTCAGCGATGCCGTCCGCAGCGCGGTGGCCACCGCGTCAAAGACCCTTCGCAACATCACCGGGGTCGACGTGATCTCGAGCAGCGCCACCGTCGAGAACGGCAAGATCAGCCTCTACAAGGTGCAGGTCAAGATCGCCTTTGTGCTGGATCCGGGCGGGGCAGGGGAGTAGCGGTCCGGCACAGGTCGAGGTCGGAGCGGGGGATGAAGGTCGAACGGGGCATGCGGGTCGACGAGATGATGCAGCGCGAGGTGGCCACGGTCGAACCGGAGGCGACGCTGCAGGACGCGGCCCGGACGCTGCGCAAGTGGCAGGCCTCGGCGCTGATGGTGATGAAGGACGACCGACCGGTCGGCATCCTGACCGAGCGCGACCTGGTGCAGGTGGTCGGCGACGGCGAGAACCCGGCCTGGAACCGAGTCAGCACCCACATGGCCACCGACCTGGTCACCGTCGGCCCCGACCTCGACTGCGGCTCGGCGCTGGCCATCATGTCCGAGCACGCCATCCGCCACCTGCCGGTGGTCGACGACGGCCGCCTCGTCGGCCTGGTCTCGCTCGACGCCCAGCTTGACCGCGACCCGCCCGCCCACCAGGCCCACGCCCCCAGCAACGGCTCGGCGGCGCCCAAGGCCACCGAAGCGCCCAAGGCGCCGGCGGCCCCGGCCAAGGAGATTCCTCGGTTCCGGGGCCCTTACGCCGACGGCCCGCCCGATTCGGCCCTGGTCGTCGACCCGCCCAGCCTCACCGGGTTCGGGTTCGCCGAGCTACGGCGCATGGCCGTGGTGGGCCTGGTCCTCACCCTCACCGTGCTGCGGCGCCTGATCCCGAGCCTGCTGAAGATCCGCCACCGGGCCCCCGCCACCGCCGCCTGCAGGGGGCTCATCGACGGGTTCGAGGCGCTCGGCCCCACCTACGTCAAGCTGGGCCAGCTGATCGCCTCGTCGCCCGGCATCTTCCCCAAGGTGCTGTCGGACGAGGCCATGCACACCCTCGACGAGGTGCCGCCCTTCGACGGCAAGGTGGCCAAGGAGATCATCCGCAAGGACCTGGGCCGCCCGGTGGCCCAGCTGTTCCTCAGCTTCGACCAGGCCCCCCTGGCCGCCGCCTCGGTGGGCCAGGTGCACGCCTGCGTGCTGCCCGACGGGCGCGACGCCGTGGTCAAGCTGCAGCGGCCCAACATCTGCCACCGGATGGGCACCGACCTGCGGATCATGTACCGCCTGGCCAAGATCCTGTGCCGCTTCAGCAGCTTCGCCCGCAGCTCGAACGTGCTGGGCATCGTCGAGGACCTGCACCACGTCACCTTCATGGAGCTGAACCCGGTGGTCGAGGCCCACCGCCAGACCCGCTTCCGCAACGGCATCTCGGCCTTCGGCGACAACAAATGGGTGACCGCCCCCGAAGTGTTCTGGGACTACTGCGGACCGAACATGATCTGCATGGAGCGGATGTACGGCATCCCGGTCGACGAGTTCGACACCCTGCGGGAGCGGGGCATCGACTGCGAGCTGGTGCTGCGCCGGGGCGTGAAGGTGTGGATGGAGGCGGCGCTGGTGCACGGCGCCTTCCACGGCGACGTCCACTCCGGGAACCTGTGGATGCTGGAGGACGGGCGCCTGGCCTTCCTCGACTTCGGGATCATGGGCGAGCTGGAGGAGGACTGGAAGCAGCTGCTGCGCGACCAGTTCACCACCACCATGCTCGACAACGACTTCAGCCGGGTGGCCCGGGCCTTCAAGCGGGTGGGCGCCTTCCCCGAGGACACCGGCACCGACGAGGAGGTGGGCCTGCGCATGCAGCTGGTGTTCGGGGCCATGCTCGACTCCGGCCTGTCGGACGTGAACCTGGGCGAGCTGCTGTCGTCGATCGTGGGCCTGATGGACCAGTACTCCAAGGAGGGCACGCCCCGCGAGCTGGTGCTGGTCATCAAGCAGCTCCTCTACTTCGAGCGCTACGCCAAGGAGCTGGCCCCGAAGTGGCTGATGTTCCGCGACCTGTTCCTCATGAAGAACGTTCTGGGCGAGCCGGTGCTGGCCGCCATCAAGGAGCGCGGCCTCACCATGCCCGAGTGAGGGCTCAGGGGCAGGGGAGCTCCATGACCTGGCCCGGGAAGATGAGGTCGGGGTCGTCGGGCACGACGAGCCGGTCGCGGTTGCGGGCCACCAGGTCGACCCAGCAGGCCACCACCTCGCCGTCGGTGGGCTGACGCCCCAGCCGTTCGGCCTGGTGGCGCTCGGCCAGCCGCCAGAACGAGTCCCCGGGGCGCACGACCACCTCCCGGACGCCGGTGGCCGTCGGGTCGGTCGTTGGGCTGAGGCCGACGGACTGGTCCGTCGAAGCCGGGGCGGCCGCAGGGACTGGAGGTGCGGTGGCGGCGGGCCCGCCGGGTCGGCTGGCATCGGGGAGGCGGCGCAGCGTCGTGGTCGTGGGGTCTGGCGGGACAGCGGCCGCGTCGGGGAGGCGGCGCAGCGTGGTGGTGGGGTCGGACGGGGCGGAGGGTCCGTCGGCAAGGCGGCGAAGGCTCGGGACGGGGGTGTCGGAGGGGGCCGTGGCCGTGGCCGCGGCGGTGCCCGATCGACTCTGGCCGCCGTCCGGGCCGGCACCGGCCGGGGTGCTCAGCCCGATGGTGGCGGCCAGGCCGACGCCGAGCGCACCGTCCAGGAGGCGGCGGACGCCGGGCGGCGTCCACCGGTCGACCCGGGCCACCAGCCGGGCGGCGCCGAGCGCCCGGGCGACCAGGCCGGCCATCGTGACGGCGATCAAGCCAGCTCCGAGGACGAGGGCGGCCAGGCGCAGGACGCCGACGGCGAGGGCCAGCGGGTCGGCCTCGACCAGGGTCGGCGCCAGCCGGTCGGGATCGAGGGAGAGCGGCGGCAGGCGCCGCCCGGCCTGCCAAAGGACGGCCTCGCCGCCGACCAGTGCCGCCAGAGTGACAGCCACCCCCGCCAGGCGGCCGAGGCGGGTGCTCATGGCATGCCCCGAGGGTCGATCAGCAGATCGGCCGCTCCCGGACGGCTGAGCGAGGGCCGGTCGCAGCCGTCGGGCCCGGACACCACGGAGAGCTGGCGGGCCCCCGGCACGGTGGCCACGGGGCGCCCGCGCTCCTCGGCCCCCGGTCCTGGCCAGGTGTCGAAGACGGCCAGCGACCCGGCGTGCAGGAGGGCGGGGGTCGGCTGCCCGTCACAGTTCCAGTCGCCCACCGCCCACCCGTCCCCGGCAGCCCCGAAGGCGAAGCGGGCGGCACCGGCCTGCAGCACCCCGTCGCTCCACGTCACCGTCTCTCTGCACCCGTCGAGGTCGACATCGGCCGAGGGGCCGGCCACGGCGGGACACCGGGGTGCCGGCGCCGCCGTCGGTTCGGGAAGGGAGGTCCGGGCGGCAACGACGACACCGACCAGGGCCAAGAGCGCGGCTCCCCCGGCAACCAGCCGTCGGCCGAGCAGCGCCCTGGCGAACCACGAGCGCCCCCGGCGAGGCACTGCGAAGGCAGCGGCCGGGAGGGTGTCGTCTGCTCCACCCTCGGGCGAACCCGTCAGCTCGTCAGGATCTCCCGACGCCAGGACCGCAAGGCGCCCGGGACCGGCGCTTCGGCTCCGACGGGCTAGGAGCATCGACCGGCGGCGGCCCAGGGCGTCGTCCCGGCGATCTGTCCGGGCTGGCCCCCCGCTCCGACCCTCGACCTCGGGCCGGGGGACCATCGGTCCCTCACCGCTGGGGGTGGGCGTCAGGTGGCCGGAGAGACGGTCGAGGAGCCCGGCCGGCGCCGTGCGGCCGGCGGGGAGGGCGGCGGCCCCGGGGAGGCGGCCCTGGGGGATCCGGTGGGCGACGGTGGCGGCCAGCGACCGGGCCGTCGGCCGGCGGGCCGGGTCGGGGTCCTGGGCCTGGTCAGCCAGCGCCGCCAGCGCCCGCCGGTCAACCTCAGCCGCGGGCGTCGGGGTCCGTGCCCGCCGCCGTGGGTTCGGCCGGCTGCCGAGGGCGCGGCGCAGGGCCAGCAGGGGCTCCTCCTCGGCGGTGGCCGACCAGTCGAGGAGGTGGGTGACGAGCGCCCCCCAGCCGGCGACGTCGGCGGTCGGGTCGAGGCGAGCCGGCGCCGCCGGGCCGGCATCGGCGGCGCCCACCACCGAACCGGCCTCGCCGCCGTGGCCGAGCGACACCAGGATGGCGCCCCGAACGCCGTCGAGCACCACGTGCCCGGGCTCCACGGCCCCGTGGACCAGGCCGGCGTCGTGGAGCCCGGCCAGCAGGCGGGCCACCTCGGCGGCGACGCCCGCCACCTCGAGCACCGGGAGGGGACCGGCCACGGCCAACGACGGCCCGGCCGCCGCCGTCGTGATCAGAACCGGATCGGAGTCATCCGACGACGGTGCCGCCACCACACTCGCCAGGCCGGCGACGCCCCGCTGGGCAGCCATCCGCAGCACCTCGGCCTCGTGCAGGAGCCTCTCCCGCTCACCCTGCAGGCAGGCGGTCTTGTGCACCACCTCCGGACCCGACGGAACACCGACATCGGCCGGCACCAGGAGAACCTCCACGGCATCATGGTGCATCAGAAAGCAATGACAAGCAAGTCCAAGACGTCCTAATCCCTGGTCGCTCGGACCAAGGGCATGTCGTGGCAAGGGATCGGGCCATCCCCGGCACCTCGGCCCAGGCTGCGCAGCAGCCTTACGCTGGGATGGTCGAGTCTCTCTGACGGGTCGAGGCCTCCTCAGCCAGCGCGGGCTCGGCTTGCTCGTGGACCCCGGGGCCATCCCCGGCACTCTGGGCGAACAGACGTTCGCCACGTCCAGGGTCGCACGGCCCGGGTCGTACGCTCCGAACGTGCCCGCCCGCTACCGCTGCACCGCCTGCGGCAACCTCACCAGGTTCGACGTGCTGGCCACCCGGCGCACCCGGGCCTACCACCACTACTCGGTGGGCGGCGACCTGGAGGTCGAGGCCGAGGCCGTGCTGTCCGAGCGGGTCGAGGAGGTCACCTGCCGCTGGTGCGGCACCAGCGCGGCCGTCGAGGAGCTGCCCGGGTGAACGGAGTCGACCCCGGGCCTGAGCGGCCCCTCGGAGCGGACGACGACGTCGAGCTTCTGGCCGGCCCCGAAGCCGACGAGCTGCTGCGGCCGGCGGCGGAGCTGGCCATCGAGCTGGCCCGGGCCGGCGCCCGCCTCCAGCCCCCGCAGGAGGTGCCCAGGGCCCTGATCCCGCTGCTCGGCCACGTCAAGGTCACCCGGGCGGCGCTGGCCACCGCCCGTCGTGTCGTCGAGTCGGACCCGGTGTACCGGGCCCGGCTGGCCGCGGCCACCCAGCTCCCCGACGCCCCCTCAACCCTCGGCCCGGCTGGGATGCTGTGGCTCAGCCGGCCCGAGGGGTGGCAGGCCGAGCTGGGCGCCCTGGTGGCCGAGGCCCGGGCGGCGGCCACGGCCCGGGCCGAGGAGGCCGGCGAGCGCAACGCCACCCGGCGTCTTCGCCATGCCGAGCAGTCCCGGGAGGGAGCCGAGCGGGCGGCCGAGACAGCACGGGCCACGGCCGAGGCGGCCCGCCACGAGCTGCAGGAGGAGCGCCGCCTGCGCCGCAGCGCTGACGAGGCGGTGGCCCAGGCCCGACGGCACGCCGCATCCCTGGAGGAGCAGCTGCGGGCCGCCCACCGCCAGGCCGCGGCGGCCGCCCAGCGGGTCACCGAGCAAGCCGGGGCCGCCGCCGAGGCCGCCGCCGCCCTTGCGGCCGCCGACACCGAGCGGCGAGCGCTGCGCTCGGAGGTGGAAGCCCTGCACCTGGCCGCCGCCGTGGTGCCGCCGGCCCCGGCCTCGCCGTCCGGGCCGACGGCCGAGCTGGCTGGCGTCGGCGAGGCGGTGGCCGCGGCCTCGTCGGCCGCCCTGGCCCTGAGCGCCGCCCTGGCCCGGGCTGCGGGAGCGCTGCAGCCGGCGGCCCCGGGGGATCCGCAGCAGGTAGAGCCGTCAGCCCGCGTCCCGGTCGTGGGCCCGACGCCGGCCCCCCGGCCGGCCACCCGACCCCGGTGGGTCCGAGCGCAGCGTCGGGGGGCCCGGCGCCGGCCGGCCCGCCTGCCGCCCCTCCTCCTCGACGACTCCCCCGCCGCGGCCCGGCACCTGGTCGGCCTGCCCGGCGTGGCCGTGCTCGTCGACGGCTACAACACCACGCTCACGGCCTGGCCCGAGCTGCCCCTGCCCGAGCAGCGGCTCCGGCTGGTGGATGCCCTGAGCGAGCTGGCCGCCCGCACCGGCGCCCGTCCCGAGGTGGTGTTCGACGGCGACGAGGTGGGCCCGAGCGTGCGGAGCGACACCCGCCCACGCTCGCTGGTCCGGGTCTCATTCACCGCCTCCGATGTGGAGGCCGACGACATTCTCATCGCCCGGGCCGGCGCCCTCCCACTGCCGGTGGTGGTGGCCTCGGACGACCGGCGGGTGCGCGACGGCGCCCGATCTGCCGGCGCCAACGTCGTCGGCGTCGCCCAGCTGCTCGCCGTCCTCCACCGCAAGCCGGGCTGAGGCTGTCACAGCGCCCAGGAGACTGGGGCCGTGGACACCTCCTTCACCATCTCCTGTGCCGACTGCACCAGGCGGGCCACCCCGGCCTGCGACGACTGCATCGTCACCTTCCTGTGCGAGCGCGAACCGGACGACGCCGTGACCATCGACCTGGCTGAGGAGCGGGCCGTCCGCCTGCTGGCTGATGCGGGGCTGGTGCCCCGGCTGCGCCACCAGGCCTGCGGGCCCGGCGGCTGACCCGTCGGTCACGGGTCGACGGCGGGGCGCAATCGTTCCACCAGTTGGGTGGGTGGTAACTGGTACGGTGCGCTGGACCGCCACGGCCAGGAGCCAGAAGCGTTGCACCAGCTGCACCTCGTCGGATTCACGGCCGACCACGACGGCCTGATCTTCAGCACCAGGCGGGACGCCACGTCTGGCGCGTACGTCGTCGGGATAGACGACGCGCTCTTCTCCGCCCTCGAGGAGGCCCGCCGGGCGGCGACGGCCGAGCCGAACGACCCGACGGCCCAAGCGGACGCCGAACGGGTCAAGGCGCTCCGGCCCACCCAGCGCAGCAGCCTGTCGGTGCGCGACATCCAGTCGCGGCTGCGGACCGGCGTGACCCTGGTCGAGGTGGCCGCCGAGGCTGGGGTCGATGAGGAGTGGGTGGCCCGCTTCGCGGCACCGGTGCTGGCCGAACAGGCGGCCGTGGTCGAACGGGCCCTGCCCATGACCTTCACCACCAACCGCAAGGGCGCCTCCGGCCGCCCGCTGGGCGACTCGGTGCGCTGGAACCTGGCCGACCGCCACATCGCCGTCGACGCCGGGGCCCAGGCTACGGGGTGGACGGCGTTCCAGCTGGCTCCCGGCCAGTGGGGCGTGCGCTTCTCCTACCTGTCCCGGGGCCGCCATCAGGTGGCCGAGTGGAAGGTCAGCTTCGAGGCCGACGAGCTGACAGCGCGCAACCGCCTGGCCAGCGAGCTCGGCTACGTCGAGCCCGGTGCCCGGCGCCGCCCGCAGCCCGAGCCGCCCGCGGCCACGCCGGCCGCCACCTCCAGGAAGGCCTCCGCCGGTCGTCCGGGTCGGCCGGCCCGAACCGGGACGGCCCGGACCAAGGCGGCCAAGGCCACGACCCCCAAGGCGGCTCGAGCCGCATCGTCCAAGCCGGCCACGGTGCCGGCAACGCCCAGCGCAACGAGGTCCACGGCGGCCAAGTCGGCCACGAAGAAGGCCACTGCGGCGAAGGCTGCGGGGGCGAGGAAGGCCGCGGGGGCGAGGAAGGCCGCGGGGGCGAGGAAGGCCGCGACGGCGAAGGCCGTGGCTACGAAGGCAACCCCGGCGAAGGCCGGCTCGAAGAAGGCCACGAGGGCCAAGGCCGCCTCGACGAACGTCACCGCGGCCAGGGCCACGCTGGGGCGGGCGACGCAGGCCGCTCGGCCCACGCCGGCCTCGAGGGGCGCAGCGGGGACGGCCAAGCGGGGCCTCGGTGCCTCGGCCCCGGCTCCTGCGCCGTCCGCGGCCGCCACCCCGGCCCCGGCCGCCGGGGCCGCCCGCTTCCCGGCCCCCCGGCCCGCGGCGGCCCGGGTGGGGACACGTCCGTCGGCCCCCGCCACCGCCGCTCGCTACCAGCCGGCCCCGCCCGCGCCGCCCGTCGCCCGCCCGTCGGCGCCGGCACCCCGCCCGCCGGCGCCCCGGGTGGCCAGCACGCGCCCGGCACAGGCCGCCCCCGAGCCCCTCCGTCGGCCCCGTCCGGGTCCCACGCCCCGGCCGCCGGCCGAGGCCGCTCGTCGGGCTGCCCGGGTCGTCCCCGAACCGGTCCACCGGGCCGGAGTCGAGCCCACCCTCCGCAGGGTTGCACCGCCCACGCCCCCGGCAGCGCCCAAGCTCACCGCAGACGCCCGGGCCATGCCCCTCGCCGAGCCTGCTCAGAACGACGCTCCCCCCTCGGTGACCCCGCTCCAGACGTCCCAGGCGGTCCGCCGCCTCCCGTCCCCGTCCGCCGCCTCCGGTCGCAGCGCCGAGGCCCGGCGCGCCGCCATCCGTCCCAACCCCCCCACCCAGACACCCCCCGATCCTCAACCTGAATCCCAACAACAAGCCCAACCAGAAGCCCAACCGACCTCCTCCCGACCTGCGCCTGCCATCGTGCGACCGGTCGGGGGCAGCGACGGAAGGCCCACCATCCTGATCATCGACGCCGAACGGGCTTCGGACCGCCGACGGTCGTAGCCGCTGGCACGCCCCGGGGCGGCGCCAACCGGCTCTCACAGAACGAGATGCCCATGCACGTCGTCGTCGACGGCTCCAACCTCGCCACCGAGGGTCGCACGCTCCCCAGCCTGAAGCAGCTGATCGAAGGGGTGCTCGATTTTCGCGGCGAGAACCCAGACGCCGACGTCGTCGTCGTCGTGGACGCCACCTTCGGGCACCGCATCGACGACTCCGAGCGCCCGCTGTTCGAAGACGCCATCGTTCACCAAGAGATCGTGTCGCCGCCGGCCGGCGCCATCGGGCGGGGTGACGCCTTCGTCCTGCGCATCGCCGAGAAGGTGGGCGCCACCGTGCTGTCCAACGACTCGTTCCAGGAGTTCCACGCCGAGCACGAGTGGCTGTTCGAGCAGGGTCGTCTCATCGGCGGCAAGCCGGTGCCCGGCATCGGGTGGATCTTCACCCCCCGCACCCCGGTGCGCGGACCCCGATCCCGCGAGGCGACCCAGGAGGCCAAGCGCAAGCAGCGCAAGTCGACCGCCGCCAGCGAGGCGGCCCCGCTGCTCACCGGGGCCGAGCTGCTGGAGAAGGGCAAGGCCGCCCTCGACAAGCTGCCCAAGGGTCGGCGGGAGAAGCAGAAGAAGGACGAGCCGAAGGGCCGGGAGCCGAAGAAGGACGAAGCCAGGCGCAGCGAAGCGCCGGCTCCCGACACCGAGGCCGCCGCCTCGGGTCCCCGCCGCAACCGTCGCAGCCGCGGCCCGGTCGAAGACGCCATCGCCCTCGCCACCGTCGAGGCGGTCGTGCCGGGCGCCGATGCCGACGACGAGGACGGCGGCGGTGGGGGCAAGCGCCGCAAGCGGCGCCGCAAGACCGCTGTCGCCCCGGCCGAGCCGGTGAACGAGCCGGGGGTGTTCCTGGAGCTGGTTTCGGCCTTCCGCCCCGGCGATCTGGTCGAAGGCGAGGTCGAGCAGTTCTCGAGCCACGGCGCCTTCGTCACGGTCCGGGGCACCCGCTGCTACATCCCGCTCTCGCTGATGGCCGACCCGGCTCCGCGAGCCGCCCGCGACGTCCTGAAGCGTGGCGAGGTGCGCACGTTCGTCCTCCGCGCCTTCGACGCCGCCCGTCGCGGGGTCGAGCTCGCCCTGCCCGGAACCCCGCTGCCGGTTGGCCCGGTGGCCGAGGAGACGGCGGCGGCGGCGGTCGGCACCGAGGCCCCCGAGGCCGACGACGCCGGCACCTCCCCCAAGCCCCGCCGGGCCAAGAAGGCGGCGGCCCGCTCGGCCGAGGTCGCCCCGGCCCCGGCGGAGGCCGACGAGGACGCCGAGCCGGCCCCCAGCCGTCCCCGGCGGGCCAAGAAGGTCGCACCGGTCGAGGCGGCCCCGGCGGAGGCCAGCCCCACCCGGGGAAGGCGTCAGAAGGCCGCAGCCGGGCCTGTCGCCGCCGACCCTGTCATCGACGAGGCGGCGGGAGGGGCTCCTGCGCCACCCGCGCCCCGACGGCGGGTGCGCAAGGCGGCGGGCGCCGTGGAGCCCGTCGAGCAGATCGCCGTGCCAGCCGAGCCCGTTGTCGACGATCCGACGCCGCCGCGCCGGCGGGTGCGCAAGGCGGCGGCGACCGCCGAGCCTGACGCCCCGCTCGAGGCCTCCATCCCCGCCGAGGCCCCCGCCCCGGTTCGGAGCCGGGCCCGCAAGGCGGCTACCGAGACCACCTCGGGGGCCCCGGTCGCCTCCACCCGGCCATCGAGGGCCAGGAAGGCGGCCGTGCCCTCGGAGGCGGCCCTCCTCGGCGTCCCCGAGAGCGCCCCGCCCGCAGCGACCCCGACCCCGCCGCGCTCCCGGGCTCGGAAGGCGGCCGGTCCAGCCGAGGCGACCCCGGCCGCCGCCGCCGCCGAGGTGGCCCCCCGGTCCCGAGGGTCCCGGAAGGCCAAGGTGGGCATCGAGCAGCCGGCGGCCACCCTCGCCGAGGCCGCCACGGACCCGGCCCCGGCGACGCCGGTCCGCAAGCGGGCCGCCAAGAAGGCGGCCCCGCCCGCTCCTGCGCCGGTCGACAACCCCGAGGCGCCCCCGGCGCCGGTCAAGGCCCGGGCCAAGCGGTCTCCCGCCAAGAAGGCGCCCCCGGCCTGAGAGCAGCGAAGGCTAGAACGGTGCCGCCATGCGCATCGCCACCTGGAACGTCAACTCGCTGAACGTCCGGCTGGGCCGGGTCGAGGAGTGGCTCGACTATGCCCATCCCGACGTGCTGTGCTTGCAGGAGACCAAGCTCGCCGACGCCGCCTTCCCCTACCTGGCCTTCGAGGCCCGGGGATACCAGGCCGCCCACCACGGCCAGGGCCGCTGGAACGGGGTGGCCATCCTCTCCCGGGTCGGCATCGAGGACGTGACGGTGGGGATGCCCGCCCGCGAGGTGGGGGACCCGCTGGAGGCTCGGCTGCTCACCGCCACCTGCGGGGGGGTGCGGGTGTCGAGCGTCTACGTCCCCAACGGCCGCAGCCTGGCCGACGACCACTACCGCTACAAGCTTGCGTGGCTGGCCGACCTGCGCCGGTTCCTCGAGGCCACCGGCGACCCGACCGCGCCCACGATCGTGGCCGGTGACTTCAACATCGCTCCCGGCGACCTCGACGTGGCCCCCGGCATCCGGGCCGAGACCCACACCTCACCCGAGGTGCGGGGTGCGCTCGGTGCGCTGGAGGCGTGGGGGATGGTCGACGTCTTCCGTCAGCACCACCCGACCGAGCCGATCTACTCGTGGTGGGACTACCGGGCCGGCGACTTCCACAAGGGCCGCGGCCTGCGCATCGACCTGCTGCTGGCGTCGGCCGCGGTGGCCGAGCGGACGAGCTTCGTGCTGGTCGACCGGCAGGCCCGCAAGGGGAAGCTGCCCAGCGACCACGCCCCGGTGCTGCTCGACGCCGACCTGTAGGTCGGGCGGGGTCAGCCGACGGGGGAGAGGGTGCGCCGGTCGAGGGCGATGAGCTCCTCGCCCATCCACTCGATGGCGATGGGGAGCGGCAGGGACGCCGCCCCGGAGCCGATGAGAGGGCGGGGGCGACGGGGCACGCCACGGCCGGCGTTGCCGCCCCGGCCCCGGTAGACGATCAACCCGCTGATGGGGTCGGGCACGGCGTCCAGCGCCGCCTCGACCGCCGGCAGGGCCCGGAACCGCTCCCAGGCCGACTCGTCGGCGAAGCTGAGCTCGAGCACGACACCCCAGGTGTGGCGGTGCCAGCCCCAGTCGGCGGCTCCACCGGTGAAGGCGGACTCGATCAGAGCATCACCATGGGCCTCGGCCCACAGGGACGCGCTGCTGGCCCCGTCCAACACCTCGATGCTCATCCAGCACGCCACAGCAGGATGACCATACGCCTTTCGGAGCCGGGGGTCAACGGTGGCGGGTCACGAAGGCCCCAAAAACCTGCTCTTCGACCTCGGCGTGCTCCCGTAGCCCCGAGACCACCGCCCCTTCGACCCTCCCCCCGACCAGGGGCACCCGCACCTTCACCTCACCGTCGAGGGTGCGGCCGGTGCTGTCGCCGTCGGGTCGCAGGACGACCGACCCGGTGAAGCGCAGCAGGTCGCCGTAGTGGTCGGGCACCACCCGCAGCTCGATGGCGTGCAGCTCGCGGTCGAGGGTGGACACCTCGACCCAGGACAGGCGGCCCGGGTCCACCACCCGGGACGCCGCCGCGCTCAGCTTCCCCCGGAAGCGGTACCGCACCTGCAGGCCGACCTTCGCCCCGCCGAGCTCCTCGACGTCCAGCAGCTCGGGAGCCCAGACCGACGTCGACGCCGTGACGGCCTGGTACCAGGTGGGGTCGACCAGCGCCGCCTCGACCCGCTCGACCGGGGCCGCCAGGCACTGCTCGACGTTGAACCGCACCGTCGGCACGCTAACCAGGCCCGGCCTGCGGCGCCGTGACGAGCGCGCGAGGGTGAGGAGGCGATGGCGGTGCTCGACCTGG
This sequence comes from Acidimicrobiales bacterium, assembly GCA_038255915.1. Taxonomy (GTDB): domain Bacteria; phylum Actinomycetota; class Acidimicrobiia; order Acidimicrobiales; family JAUJNH01; genus JAUJNH01. The sequence goes on from JBBSKY010000004.1 coordinate 39,500, forward strand.
TGGTGGCCTTCGGGGGCCTGGCCGCCGCCTCCGCTGCCGGGCTGCGCTGGCTCCGGGTGGCCCAGCGCGAGGGGTGGGTGCCGGGGTCAGCCAGCGGGTGGGCGCTGCGGTGGTGGACCCTCGATGGCAACGTCGCCGTGCTCGCAGTGGCCCTCGCCAGCCTCGTCGCCGCCCCCGTCTTCCGGCCCGCGGCCCTGGCCACCGCCGCCATCGTGGCGGTCGGCCCGCTCGGCCTCCCCCTGCGGGGCCGGCGACCGGGGCCGCTGGCGTGGACCCCCCGCTGCCGCCGGGCCGCAGCGGTCGGCGCCACCCTCACCCTCGCCGTGGTCGGCGCCGGCCTGGTGGTGGGGCCCGCCACCGCCGCGGTGCTGGCCGGGATCACAGCCGTCCTGGCCCCGGCGGTCGTCGACGCCGCCGCCCTCGCGTCCGGCGGGCCCGACCCGGCCGAGGGCGTGGTGGCCACGGGCGTCGAGCCCGCGGACGCGCTCGCCCGCCTGGCGGCCCGCTCGGGGGGCAAGCGGGTGCTGGTGGCCGCCGGCCCCCGGGGTGCCGCTGGCGAGGACCTGGCCGAGCGGGCCGTGGCCGTGGCCACCCACCTCGTGCTGGTCGGCCGCCACGCCCGGGGCCACCTCCAGCGCGGCGCCGCCCGCGGCCCAGCCGGCTGCACCATCGTGGTGTGCCACGACCTGGAGCACGCCGAGGCGTGGGTCAGGACCGAGACCACCCCGACCGACCTCGTCGTCTGGCTGCCCACCCCCCCTGACCACGTGCCCTGACCACGGGACCCTCCCGCCGAGCGTGTCTTTCCGCATGCTCCTACCGTTGGGTCTGATGGCCGAGGCAGAGGAGGGGTTCGAGGCGAAGGTGCGGCGGTGGGTGACGTCGAACGGCTGGGTGGCCCACGACGTCAACGCCAAGCGGGCCGTCGTCAAGTTCGACCTGCCGTCGGGGCGAACCCAGACCCTCTACGCCATCGACCTCGGGGTGGTGGTCGAGCTGTCGGTGCCGAGCGTCCTGGTGTTCGACACCGTCGAGGACGTGCCGCCCGACCTCGCCGTCACCTGCCTGCGCCGCAACGCCAAGACCACCGTCGGCTTCTGGTGCCTCGAGCAGATCGAGGGCAAGCAGGCCTTCTCCTTCATGTGGAACCTGCCCCACCGGCTCCTCGACGCCGAGACCTTCGGCCAGGTCGTGCGGGAGCTGGTCGTAGTCTGCGACGAGCTGGAGTCGGCCGTGGTGGTCGACCCTGTCCGCCTCGACCAGGAGATCCACGACCTCCTCGACGGCAACCCCGGCGCCGACCCGCCTACCCCGCCCTGAACGCGGCCGGCCGGGTGTGGTGGCGCACGCCTAGCTCTGCTTCACACACTCCTAGGCCAGGAGGGCCGCCGCCGTCCGCTCCAGCCGTGCTGCCCGGCTGGCCTTCACCAGGACGGCGTCGCCCTGGCCGAGCAGGCCGGCGGCGCCGACCGGGTCGTCGGCGGGCGGCGGGCCGTAGAGGGGGGTGGCCGTCGGGATGAGCTCGATGCCGAGCTGGGCAGCCAGGGCGGCGACCTCGGCGTGGGCGGCGGCTGGATCGGCCAGCTCGGTCATCGGGCCGAGGATGGCCACCCGGCGGCCGGCGCCGGGAAGGGCGGCCAGGGCGCGGAGGGCGGCGGCCATCGAGGTCGGGTTGGCGTTGTAGGCGTCGTTCAAGACCACCGCGCCGCCCCGGGTGCGCTGGAGGTCCATGCGCAGGGGCGACGCGACGGCGGCGCCCAGACCCTCGGCCACCGCCGGCAGCGTCACCCCGCAGGCCAGGGCGGCGGCGGCGGCGGCCAGGGCGTTGGCGACCTGGTGGGCGCCGCGCACCTCCAGCCGCACCGGCGCGTCGCCCCACGGCGTGCACAGCCGGAACGACGGCCGCAGCTCGTCGTCGCAGGCCACGGCTTCGGCCCGCACCTCTCCTGCACGCCCGAAGCGCAGCACCCGGGCTGCCGTGCGAGCGGCCATGGCCGCCACCCGTTCGTCGTCGGCGTTCAGGACCGCCGTGCCCGAGGGCGGCAACCCCTCGACCAGCTCGCCCTTGCCGACGGCCACTTCCTCGATCGACCCGAAGAGCTCGGTGTGCACCGCCGCCACCGAGGTGACCACGCCCACCGTGGGTCGGCCCACCTCACACAGGAGGCGAATGTGGCCCACGCCACGGGCCCCCATCTCCAGCACGACCGCCTCGGTGCCGTCGGGGGCGCCGAGCAGGGTGAGCGGCACTCCGATCTCGTTGTTGAACGACCGCTCGCTGGCCGCGGTGGCCCAGGTGCTGGCCAGCGTCGCGGCCAGGAGGTCCTTCACCGAGGTCTTGCCGACGCTGCCCGTGACCCCGACCACCCGCTCGGGCAACCTCGTGCGGGCCAGCCGCCCGCAGGCCAGGAGGGCGGAGCCGGTGTCGTCGACGACGATGGCCGTGGCCTCGACCGGGGGCCGGGCCGTCAGGTAGGCGGCGGCACCGGCGGCCAGGGCGGCCGGCACGAACTCGTGGCCGTCGCGCTCGGCCACGAGGGGGACGAAGAGCTGCCCGGGGCGCAGCGACCGTGAGTCGTTGGTGGCGCCGTCCACCTCGACGTCGGGGCCGGAGAGCGCACCGCCGCAGGCGAGGGCCAGCGCGGCGGCACGGAGGCGCACGGGGGCCAAGCCTAGGCTCCGCCCGTGCCCCGGACCCGACTCGTCGTGCTGTTCGGCGGCCAGTCGGCCGAGCACGAGGTGTCGTGCATCTCGGCGCGCCACGTGCTCGCCGCGATCGACCCGGGGCACTACGACGTCGTCCCGATCGGCATCACCCGTCAGGGCACTTGGGTCGACGCCGCCGACGCCGTGGCCGCCCTCCCCGCCGGCGCCGGCACCCTCCCGAGCCCTGACGGCCTGCCCGGCCCCGGGCTCGACCCGTCCTCGGTCGTGGCGGCTGCGGCCGAGGTCGTGGTGTTCCCGCTCCTCCACGGGCCGATGGGCGAGGACGGCACCGTGCAGGGTCTGCTCGAGGTGGCCGGGGTCCCCTACGTCGGCGCCGGCGTCCTGGCCTCCGCGCTGTGCATGGACAAGGGCGCGGCCAACGACGTCCTCGCCGCTCAGGGGCTGCCCCAGCCCCGATGGCGGTCCCTGCGCACCACCGAGCTGACCGAGGGGGCGGTGGCGTCGCTCATCCACGACCTCGGCCTGCCCCTGTTCGTCAAGCCGGCCAACATGGGCTCCTCGGTCGGGGTCGGCCGGGCGGCCAGCACCGCTGAGCTGGTTGCCGCCCTCGCCACCGCCTGCCGCTACGACGAGTTCGTCGTGATCGAGGAGGGCCTCTCCCACCCTCGGGAGATCGAGGTGGCCGTCCTCGGCAACGCTGAGCCCCGGGCCTCGGTGCCCGGCGAGGTCGTGCCCAGTCATGACTTCTACGACTTCGACGACAAGTACCTGGCCGGCTCCGCCGGCCTGCGCGTCCCCGCCGACCTCGGCCCCGACGAGGTGGCCGAGGCCCAGGCGCTGGCCCTGGCCGCCTACCGGGCGCTGCGGGTCGACGGGATGGCCCGGGTCGACCTGTTCTACGAAGCCGGGGGCCGGGGCTTCCTCGTCAACGAGGTGAACACCATCCCCGGCTTCACCGAGATCTCGATGTACCCCCGCCTGTGGGAGGCGTCGGGCATCCCCTACCCGCAGCTGGTCGACGAGCTTGTGCGGCTCGCCGCCGAGCGCCACGACCGCCGTTCGACCTTCGCGACCACGAGGTGACCTGATGAGCAGCTTCCCCCCCGCCACTGATGCCGACCGCATCTCCCGCTGGCCGGTGGTCGACGAGGACGGCGACCGGGTGGGCGTCATCGTCGCCCTGTACGCCGACGTCGATGGCGGCACCCTGCAGTGGGCCGCCGTCGACTCGGGCATTGCCGGCCGCCGCCGCCACCTGGTGCCGCTGGCCGGCGCCTTCGTCGGTGACGGCTTCCTCCAGGTCGGCTACGGAAAGGAGCGCATCGAGCGCTCGCCGGTGCCCGACGACGCCGCCGATCTCGTCCATGAGGTGGAGCAGGCCCTCTACCAGCACTTCGGGCTGCCCTGGCTCGACGAGCAGATCGGGGCGGGCCACGAGCCCGACGACGGGGCCGAGACCGCCCACAAGATCCTGGTCCACCGTCCGTCGCTCCTGGAGCGCATCGGCTACGCCTGAGGGCCTCGGCCCCATCACTGCGAGCGGGAGATACGGTCCGCCCGTGCCTTTGTTCGCCGTGCTCGCCGTCGGGGCCGACCGGCCGGGGATCGTGGCCGCGGTCACCGGGGTGCTGGCCGAGGCCGGCGCCAACCTCGACGACACCTCGATGACCATTCTCCACGGCCACTTCGCCATCGCCATGGTGGTCGGAGGACCCGACGACCTCGACGTGGCGGGAGCCCTGGCCCCCGTGGCCGAGCGGCTCGAGCTCACCGTCGACGTCCGACCGATCCCCGAGGGCACCCCCCCGACCCCGCCCGGCGAGCGCTGGTCGCTGGCCGTCTACGGCGCCGACCGGCCCGGCCTGGTGTCCTCGGTCACCGCCGCAGTGGCCGAGGCCGGCGGCAACGTCACCGATCTCACCACCCGGGTCGTGGGCGGGCCGCCGCGCCCCGTCTACGCCATGCAGCTCGAGCTGGCCATCCCGGCCGGCGTCGACGCCACCGCCCTCGGCGACACCCTGGCCGCCCTTGCCGCCGACCTCGGCGTCGACTGCACCCTGCACCCGGTCGACGCCGATCTCCTGTGATCTTCACCTTCGCTCGCTCGCTCCGTTCAGGCGAGTTTCATCTCTGGCCGTCGCGGCTGGCCTCCTCGGCGGCGGAGCCGCCTGCGGGGCGGCTTCCGGGCGATACGGGGACCCAGGTCAGGGCTGCCCGGTCAGCGGCCGCTCACTGTCTTGCGCAGCCGCAGCTGCCCTTGCTGGCGCCTGTCCTCTTCTTCGATGAGCCATGAGCGTCCTGTCCGTTGTCCGGCTTCCTGAGCCGGTGCTGAAGCAGCGCGCCCTCGAGGTGGGCGAGATCACGGACGCGGTGCGGCGCCTGTGCGACGACCTCGTGGAGACCATGCGGGCGTCGCCGGCGTGCGTCGGCCTCGCCGCCCCCCAGGTGGGGGTGGGGCTGCGGGTGTTCTGTGTCGACGTCACCGGGCACCGCAAGGCCTTGTCCTGCCATGGAACAGTGGTACTCGTTGACCCCGAGGTGGTGGCCTCCGGCCCGTCGGCCACCGGTCGGGAGGGGTGCATGAGCGTGCCCGATCTGACCGGTGACGTGGCCCGGGCCACCGAGCTGGTCATCCGGGGCTGGACCCCCGAGGGGACCGAGCGGGTGCTGCAGGTCGACGCCTTCGAGGCCCGGGCGTTCCAGCACGAGCTGGACCACCTCGACGGGCTGCTCTTCCTCGACCGGGTGACCGGCGGAAGGCTGTTTCCCCGCAAGGTCTACAGGTAGCGTTCGCCCTCGATGGGGTTCCCGCCGGATCTGCTGAACGAGTCCGAGGAGATCGTCCTCGACCTGCGGCCCCACTGGGCCAAGCTGTTCTTCCCGGTCGTGTGGGTGGTGGTGGCCATCGCGGCCACGGCCGCGTCCAGCATCCTGGGTGCCCTGCCCGTGGTCACCTTCGTCCTCCTGGCCATCCTGGCCGTGGCCGTCGCCCTGCTGCTGGCCCGCTACGTGCGGTGGACCACGACCAACTTCGTGGTCACCAACGAGCGGCTGATCCACCGCGAGGGCATCATCGCCAAGCGGGGCATCGAGATCCCGCTCGACCGGGTGCAGACCATCAGGTTCAGCCAGACCGTCTTCGAGCGGATGATCGGCGCCGGTGACCTGCTCATCGAGTCGGCGGGCGAGACGGGCCAGAACACCTTCAGCGACATCCGCAAGCCGAGCGTGGTGCAGAACGTGATCTACCGCGAGATCGAGGCCTACGAGAACCGGCGGGTCGACCGGATGGCCGGCGGCCGGCGCCCGACGTCGGGGGGGCTGTCGGTCCCCGAGCAGCTCGAGAAGCTGCACCACCTGCTGCAGCAGGGCGCCATCAACCCCGCCGAGTACGAGGCCCAGAAGGCCCGCCTGCTCGCCTAGGCCCTGAACGAACGGCCCGACCGTCAGAGCACCGTCAACGCCTCGGCGGCCGCGCCGCAGACGGCCGACGACACCACCGAGCGGTTGAAGGTCACGAACCGGCCGCCTCGGTGAACCGCCAGGGCCAGCAGATAGGCATCGGTCACCTGCCGGGGACCGTGCAGCCGGCGGCGGTCGATCACGAGTTGGTCGACCAGGCTGATCTCACAGGACCAGAACTCGTGGTGGGCCGTGGCGCACGCCTGTTCGAGCAGGTCGGCCACGACGGCGGGCGGCGCCGGGCTCGGGTACCGGGGTTGGCTCATGAGGCGCACGACACCGTTCTGGGTGATCGCGCACGATGCCCAACCGGTGTCGACCTCGTCCTCCAACCAGGCTCGGGCCCGGAGGTGGTCGGCATGGTCGCGGTCGAGCAACGCCAGGAGGACGTTGACGTCGAGCAGAGCCCGACTCACTCCGGTTCGTCCTCGCGCAGCTGGTCAATCAGACCGTTGGTCACCAAAGGACCCCGCGGGGGCAGCGGTCGGAAGCCGAGGAACTGCTCGTCCAGTCGCTCCTCGTCGGGCGGGAGGAGGCGGGCGCCGGCGGAGGGCCGCACCAGCCACGACGCCCGGTCGCCCACGTCGATCCGGCCGGTGGCGCCGGCCTCGACCAGGGCGACGGCGCAACCGCCGAAGCCGGCCCCGGTGAGGCGGGCGCCGATCACGCCGCGCTGTCCGCTGAGGTGGTCAACGAGGGCATCGAGCGCCGGAGTCGACACCTCGAAGTCGTCCCGGAGGCTGGCGTGGCTGGCGGCGAGGGCCTCGGCCAGCACGGCCCGGCCGAACCCGCTGGCGGCCACGGCCCGGACCCGCTCGCACTCGCTCACCACGTGGCGGGCCCGCCGGCGCAGCATCGGGTCGGCCAGCCGCTCGACGTCGTCTCGGCGGGCCCGGGGGAGCGGCCCGACCAGGAGGGCCGCCGACTCGCAGTCGGCCCGCCGCTCGGCATAGGCCGACCCGGCCAGCGTGCGGGCCTGACCCGAGTGCACCACCAGCACCTCGATCCCCGAAGGCAGCGGCACCGGGGTGACGGCGAGGGTGGCGCAGTCGATGAGCAGGGCGCAGCCGGCGACGCCCGCCGCCGAGGCCAGCTGGTCCATAACCCCGCAGGGCACGCCGCTGGCCCGCTGCTCGGCCCGCTGGCCGAGGAGGGCCAGCTGGACGGCGTCGCCGCGGAAGCCGAGAGCCAACGCCACCGCCAGCTCGAGGGCGGCGCTGGACGACAGCCCGGCCCCGACCGGCAGGGTCGTCTCCACCGTGCCCCGGCCCCCTGCGACCCGGTTCGAGCCGCCCCGCACCTGCACCGGCCCGGCACCGAGCTCGGCCACGACTCCGGCCACGTAGCGGGCCCAGGGTGGTTCCACGCCTGCCGCGTCCTCGACCTCGCTGGCCACCTCGGCCACCCCTGGCTCGGCCGCCGAGGTGAGGCGCACCACCCGGCCCCCGGGGGCGAACCGGACTGTGGTGCCGAGGTCGATCGCCATGGGCAGCACGGGACCGCCGGCGTAATCGATGTGGTCGCCGATGAGGTTGACCCGCCCCGGCGCCCAGGCCGAGATCACGGTGCCGACACAGGGACGCCAGCGTCGCCGAGATGCTCTCCGACGAGGTCGAACCAGTCCGGCGAGGCCACCGCCGTCAGGCCCCGGGCAGGGCCCGCAGCCGGGCGGCGGCGTCCTCGGGCGACACCGGGTTGAAGTACACCCCGCTGCCCAGCTCGCCGGCGGCCACGAAGCGGGGCGTGCCCGGTGCCCGCAGGAGCGGGGCGATGTGGGCGTGGAGGTGGGCCAGCGGCCACTCGCCGGCGTCGGAGGGCCGCTGGTGCCACCACAGCATGTAGGGCATCGGGGCGTCGAACAGCTGATCGAGTCGCGCCAGGGCGTCAACCAAGATCTCGGCCAGCGCCGTGCGCTGCTCCTCGTCCAGGGCCGGAAGCGACTGGATGTGGCTGGACGGCGCCACCCGCAGCTCGAAGGCCCAGGCGCTGGCCTCGGGGCACCAGGCCCGCCAGGGGCCCGACTCGCTGACGACCGTGCGCTCGGGCGGCGTCTCGCATAGAGCGCAGCGTCCCAGCGTCAGCTCGCGCAGCGGCGCCTGGGGCACCTCGTCGAAGGCGTAGGCCTGGCCGTGGGGATGGTCGATGGTGGCGCCCACCTCGGCCCCCCGGTTCTCGAAGAGCAGGACGTAGGCGACCCCTTCGAGGGCGCCCATGGCCACGGTCCGGTCGATCCACAGGCCGACGACCCGGCGCACCCCCTCCACCCCCAGCTGCCAGAGGGCGACGCTGTGCTCGGGGGAGTAGAGGAGCACCTCGGCCCGGTCCTTGCCGAGCGGCGGCCACCGGTTCGGGAACCAGCGGACGACGTAGGGCTCGGGCGCCTCGAGGCCTCCAGGGCAGAACGGGCAGCCGCTGGCCGGCCGGTTGGGGCGGCCCTGACGAGCGCCCGTGACCACCACCTGAGCCCGCGTCAGCCGATCGAGCCGCACGTGCGGACCCTCTGCCACAACGCCGACCGTAGGCGTTGCTGGCCCCGCGGGCTGGGATGGACCCGCGTCCCAGGTTGACCGGCACGGTGACGACCAGGGACGCTGAGAGCGATGCCGGTCGCAGCAACCCAGGGGATCCCGCTGTTCTACGAGGACGAGGGGAAGGCCGACGACGAGCCGCTCCTGCTCGTCATGGGCTTCACCGCCCAGCTCACCTCGTGGCCCGCCCCGTTCGTCGCCGAGCTGGTGCGGCGGCGGTTCCGGGTCATCCGGGTCGACAACCGGGACTGCGGGCTGTCCGGCTACCTCGACGGCGTCGTGGTCAACCCCTTCGAGGTCGACCCCACCAAGGTGCCCTACCTGCTCGGCGACATGGCCGACGACCTCGTCGGCCTCCTCGATCACCTCGAGATCGCGAGCGCCCACCTCGTCGGCGCCTCGATGGGCGGGATGATCGCCCAGAGCCTCGCCGTCGACCACCCGGAACGGGTCCGCAGCCTGTGCTCGATCATGAGCACCACCGGGGCCGCCGACGTGGGGCAGCCGACCGCCGAGGCCGTCATGGCCCTCCTCACCCCGGCGCCCACCGACCGGGAGGGGGTGCTGGACCGCAGCGTCGCCGTGTCGGCGGTGCTCGGCTCCAAGTCGCACCCCCAGGACCCCGCCGACGCCCGGGCCCGGGCCGCCGAGTCGTTCGACCGGGCCTACTACCCAGAGGGGGCCACCCGGCAGCTGGCGGCCATGCTGGCCAGCGGCGACCGCACCGAGCGTTTGTCCCGGCTCCGCCTGCCCACGCTGGTCATCCACGGCCTCCAGGACCCCCTCATCCAGCCCGACGGGGGTCGGGCCACCGCCGCCGCCATCCCCGGGGCCCGCCTGATGGAGCTGGCCGACATGGCCCACGACCTGCCGCCCCACCTGTGGCCCCTGCTGACCGAGGCCATCGCCGACAACGCCCGCGGCGCGGGCTGAGGCGTGGAGCCGGAGTCCCGGGTGGCCCAGGCCCGCGCCCTGGTCGAGGCGTTCGAGCCGGTGGAGCCCTCCCAGGTCGCAGCCCGGTCGGCCACGCTGGCGCTGCTCGAGCGGACGGCCCAACCCCTCGGCCGCCAGGATGGCGGCCACCTCACCGGCTCGGCGCTGGTCGTCGACGCCGCCTTCGAGCGGGTGCTGGTGCTGTGGCACAAGAAGCTGGCCATATGGGTGCAGCCGGGCGGTCACCTCGACGGGGACGGCGACCTGGCCCGTTCGGCGTTGAGGGAGGCGGTCGAGGAGACCGGCATCGACGGCCTCCGGCTGGCTGACGGGGCGCCCGTCGACCTCGACGTGCACCGCGTCGCCCCGGGCGACGCCGATCCCCACGACCACCACGACGTCCGCTTCGTGGTGGTGGCCCCGCCCGGTGCCGAGCCCGTGGCCAACTCCGAGGCCGACCGCTTCCGCTGGCTGACCCTGGCCGAGGTCGAGGCCGACTCCGGCTGCGACCCGAGCCTGCGCCGTCTGGCCCGCCTCGGCCTGGCCGCCCTCCCGAGCCGGCGGGGGCCGTCAGCACAGCCCTGAGGCCCCGCTACCTTCGCCGGCCGTGGCCACCGTCGTGTTCCTCCACGCCCACCCGGACGACGAGTGCCTGACCACGGGGGGCACCATGGCCCGCCTGGCGGACGAGGGGCACCGGGTCCTGCTGGTCACCGCCACCGACGGGGCGCTGGGCGAGTGCCCCGAGGATCTGCTCGCCGCAGGCGAGGCGCTGGTCGAGCTGCGGGCCAGGGAGGTGCAGGCCTCGGCCGCCGCCCTCGGGGTGGCTGAGCACCGCTTCCTCGGCTACGGCGACTCGGGCATGGTGGGCACCGACGGCAACGCCGTCTCCGGTGCGTTCTGCAACGTCGACGTCGAGGAGGCGGCCGCCCAGCTGGCCGCCTGGCTGGCCGAGGTGGGGGCCGACGTCCTAGTGGCCTACGACGAGCACGGCGGCTACGGCCACCCCGACCACATCCAGGTCCACCGGGTCGGTGTCCGGGCCGCTGAGCTGGCCGGAACCCCGGCGCTGTACCAGGCCACCATCAACCGCGAGGCGGTCCAGGCCCTGTTGGCCCAGGCCGCCGAGCTCGGGATGGTGCGTGAGGACGGAACCGGCCCCTCGCCCGAGGAGATGGCCACCATCGGGCTGCCGGCCGACGAGATCACCACCGTGGTCGACGTCGCCGCCTACACCGATGCCAAGCAGGCGGCGATGCGCTGCCACCTCACCCAGGTCGGCGACATGGCCTTCTTCCTCGGGATGCCCGCCGACACCTTCAACCAGGCGTTCGGACGCGAGTGGTTCGTGCGGATGCGGGCGCCGGAGGGCACCCCCGAGGACCACCTCGTCTGAGGGGTGGGAGGCTGCACCGGTGAGCCACGTGGTCATCAACGCCATCAACGTCCCCGCCGAGCAGCACGACGCCATGGCCGAGCGCTTCGCCAAGCGGGCCGGCCTGGTCGAGCAGGCCGAGGGGTTCGAGCGCTTCTCCCTGCTCCGCCCCGCCGACGGTCACGAGATCTGGGCCTTCTCGGTGGCCCAGCAGGTCGGTTGACCCAGCGGCCGCCCCCGCCCCGGCCGGGGCCCCGACCGTGAGGCTCAGCAGCCTGCACAGCGGGTTCGCCTGGGTGGTGATCGGGGCCAACGCCGGCGCCGGGCTGTGGGCGCTCGGCGCTCACAAGTGGTCGGCGCTGCGCTGCCGGGCCCTGTGGTGGGCGACGGTGGCGGCCGAGCTCACGATCTTCGTCCAGGTGGCCCTGGGCGCGGCCCTGGTGGGCGGCCAGGGCCGGGAGGTGGCCCAGTTCCACGCCTTCTACGGGTTCGTGGGGATCGTCGCCGTCGGGATCCTCTTCAGCTACCGGGCCCAGCTGGCCCACCGTCTCTACCTGCTCTACGGCCTCGGCGGCCTGTTCCTCATGGGCCTGGCCATCCGGGCCCTCCAGATCCCCGCCCGCCCCTGACGCCGCTTACCTCAGGAGCATGCTGAAGCACACTCCTAGTCGAGGTGCACGACCGTGCAGGTCAGGGTGCGGGTGATGCCCTCGATCTGGCCCACGTCGGAGACCACGGTCCGGGCCAGCTCGTCCATGCTGTCGGCCTCGGCTCGGACGATGACGTCATAGACGCCCGCCACCGCCTCGGCGGTCACGAAGCCGGGGAGCTGCCCGACGGCGCGGGCCACCTCGGCCGCCTTGCCCACCTCGGTCTGGATGAGGACGTACGCGGTGACGGGCATGGTCGCTCCTTCGGCGGCGGGGCAGCGACCGGACAGTAGTGGCGGTGCCGTCCGCCCAGGGCCGGCCCGCGGTCGATCGGGGCCTCAACGCAAGTACCATGCCCCGTGTGCGCCCCGGCCTGGTCGTGGTCGCTGCCCTCGCCACCGCGGCCGCGGCCGCCGCCGTCGGTGTGGCCGGCTCCGCCGTGGCCCAGGTCACAGGCTCGATCATGGTGGCTCCGGCCGCCGCCGATCCGGGCGGGACGGTCGTGGTGAGCAACGGAGCCGACTCGCTGTGCTTCCCGGTCCCGGTGGGGGCCACCAGCCCGTCGGTCTCGGTCGACCTCTACGCCGCCGGCTCGGATACGCCGGCTAACCGGCTCCCCTATCTGGGCGCGGTCGGCGCCCTCGGGGCCTGGTCGATCGAGGTTCGGCTGGCTCCCGACCTGCCGCCCGGCCTGTACCGGGTGCAGGCCGGCTGCTTCACCGACTCGGGCCTGAACGCCGGGTTCGGCCCCGATTACCAGCCCGGCCGGCTCGAGCTGCGCCAGCAGGAGCTGGGCCCGCCCCGACCCAACACCAGCCTGGGCCGCCCCGGTCAGGTCGTGCAGGTCGCCTCAGGGCAAGCGCCCTGCGTCCCGCCGGTGGGGTCGCCGAGCCCCCGGGTGCGGGTCAGCCTCCTCGACGCCGCCCGGGCCACCCGGGCCGAGGCCGAGGGCACCGTCGACAGCTCCAACGGGGCGTGGTCGGTGACCCTCACCATCCCCTCGGTCGAGCCCCAGGACGCCCAGATCAGCGCCGTCTGCCTGGCCCGGGTCGGGGCATCGGTTCCCTACGCCCGGTACGGCCCCGCTCCCTTCGCCATCGATGCGCTGCCACTCCCGCCGACCACGACGACGTCCTCAACGGTCCCCGGGCCCGTCACCCCGTCCACCACGCCCGGCACCGCGACGCCACCGACCTCGGTCCAGCCGCCGCCCGGCGAACTGCCGATCACCCCCCTGGCCTCAGCCGTCGTCGCCGAGCCCACCTACACGGGCTGAGCCCGACCCGCCCCGCCCGTCAGCGGCGCACCTCGACCGGGACCCCGAGCGGGAGCTGGGTGGCCAGGGCGGAGATGGCCTCGTTGGAGACCCGGAGGCAGCCGAGGCTGACGCTGCGGCCCAGCGTCGTGGGGTCGTTGGTGCCGTGCAGCCCGAGCTGGCCGAACGCCGCGGTCGGGCCGGTCTCAGTGCCGGTGAAGCCGGAGAGGCCGAAGGCGTAGGTGCCGTAGGGGCCGTCGGGGCTCGGCGGCTGCAGCAGCTCGGTGGTGTACCAGCGCCCTCCCGGGGTGGGCGTGCCGCTGGTGCCGATCCCTATCGTCTCGACCCGCACCACATCGGGGCCCTGGAACACCGTCATCCGGTAGACGCCCAGCTCGACCACGATGCGCCAACGGTGCTGGCTCAGCTTCACATCCTGGAGCCGTACCCAGCCGGTCGACCCGGCGGGCCGCGTGGGGAGCAGCACCTCGGCCATCTCAGAGCGGCGCTGGAGGACCTGGAAGACCGTGGCCGTGCCCGACGGCTGTGGCGAGGCCACCCAACGGGCGGGCGAGCTGTCGCCGGCCTCGTCGAACACCTCGACCGAGGGCACTACGGCCTCGGCGACGATCACCGGGTCCGGGCTCGGGGAGCCCGGGAGGGGACGGGCGTCGGCTCGCCCCGGCGCCGGCTCGGGCAGGGTGCCCTGCACGGCCGCCGGCTTCTCCTCGCAGCCGGCCAGCCCTGCCGCCGCCAGCCCGGCCAGCGCGGCCAGCACCAAGGTTGCTGCCCGTCGACCCACGGGCCGACGCTACCGCCGCCCGGGCGGCGACCTACGTCGCCGGGCCGAAGGGCTCGCCGGCCTCGGTGTAGCAGGCCTGGTGGTAGTGCTCAACCCGCCGCCAGCGGCCGGCCTCGTAGATGTTGCAGATGACCTGTGTGCACCGGACCCGGGCCTGGAACTTCACCTGCAGATCGCACACGGGGCAGAAGGCCGAGCTGCCCGGTTCGATGGTCCGCGCCACCGCTCGGCTCTGAGATGTGAAAGTCGCCGATGTCACGGTCGCCACACCTCCCCATCGGCACCCTTCACCGCCATCTTGAGCCTTTGTGCGTCAGCGCGCTCCTAGCGGACGAGAGGCTTGAACTTCGGGCGGTGGGGCTGGTCGGCCTCGACGCCGAGGCGCTTGCGGCGGTCGGACTCGTAGTCGGTGTAGCTGCCCTCGAACCAGCGGGCACAGCTGTCGCCCTCGAAAGCCAGGACGTGGGTGGCGATCCGGTCGAGGAACCAACGGTCGTGGCTGATGACCACGGCGCACCCGGCGTAGGACAAGAGGCCCTCCTCAAGGGCCCGCAGGGTGTCGACGTCGAGGTCGTTGGTGGGCTCGTCGAGCAGGAGCAGGTTGCCGCCGGCGGCCAGCACCTTGCCGAGGTTGAGTCGGTTCCGCTCACCGCCCGAGAGCACCCCCACCTTCTTCTGCTGGTCGCTGCCCTTGAAGCCGAGCTGGCTGCAGTAGGCCCGCCCGTTGATGGTGCGGCCACCGACGGTGATCTCGTCGCGGCCGCCGGTGAGCTCCTCGTAGGCCGTCTTGTCGGGGTCGAGGGTCTCCCGGGACTGGTCGACGTAGGCCAGCTGCACGGTGGGCCCGACCCGCAGGGTGCCGGCGTCGGCCGCCTGACGGCCGGCGATCATGTTGAACAGCGTGGTCTTGCCGGCGCCGTTCGGTCCGATGACCCCGACGATGCCGCCCCGGGGCAGGGTGAAGGAGAGGTCATCGAACAACAGTCGGTCGCCGAAGCCCTTGGTGAGGTGCTCGGCCTCGACCACCACCTCGCCCAGCCGGGGCCCAGGCGGGATCGACAGCTCGAGGGCGGCGGCCCGCTCGGGGGCGTTCTCGGCCTCGGCGGCCAGCTGGTCGTAGCTGGTGAGGCGGGCCTTGCCCTTGGCCTGACGGGCCCGGGGCGACATGCGGATCCACTCCAGCTCGTGCTCGAGGGTGCGGCGGCGGCGCTCGTCGGTCTTGGCCTCGGCGGCCAGGCGTTGCTGCTTCTGCTCGAGCCAGCCCGTGTAGTTGCCCTCGTAGGGGATGCCGGCGCCCCGGTCGAGCTCGAGGATCCAGCCGGCCACGTTGTCGAGGAAGTAGCGGTCGTGGGTGACGGCCACGACGGTGCCCGGGTAGGCCTGCAGGGTGCGCTCCAGCCAGGCCACGCTCTCGGCGTCGAGGTGGTTGGTCGGCTCGTCGAGCAGCAGCAGGTCGGGCTGGCGCAGCAGCAGCCGGCACAGGGCTACCCGGCGCTTCTCGCCGCCCGACAGCGGGCCCACCGCGGCGTCGCCGGGGGGCAGGCGCAGGGCGTCCATGGCGATCTCCAGGGTCCGGTCGAGGTCCCAGGCGTTGGTGGCGTCGATGGCGTCCTGCAGCTTGGCCTGCTCGGCCAGCAAGGCGTCGAAGTCGGCGTCGGGCTCGCCCATGGCCGTGCACACCTCGTCGTAGCGGCGCAGCACCTCCTTGATGGGCGCCACCCCGTCCTCGACGTTGCCCAGCACGGTCTTGGCCTCGTCCAGCACCGGCTCCTGCTCCAGGAACCCCACGGTGAAGCCGGCGCCGAGGCGGGACTCGCCGGTGTAGTCGTCGTCGACCCCGGCCATGATCCGCAGCAGGCTGGACTTGCCGCTGCCGTTGGCCCCGAGCACCCCGATCTTGGCCCCCGGGTACATCGAGATGTTGATGCCCCGCAGCACCTCTCGGTCGGGCGGGATGAACTTGGTCAGGTTCCTCATCGTGATGATGAACCTGCTCTTGTCGAGCTCCTCCGGCCTGGCCACGACCGAGGAGGCTACCGGCGACCCCTCAGGGGAGCTTCTGCTGCCAGGCCAGGCTGAGGCCGGCGGCGACGACGAGGAGGGCGACGCCGACGCCGAGGGGCCAGTGGGTGGCGTCCTTGCGCTCCTTGCGGAAGCCGATCTTGGAGCCGATGTCGTCGTAGACCTTCTCCAGCTGGCCGGCCGAGGGGGCGTCGTAGAACTGGCCGCCCGTGCGCTCGGCCACGGCCTGGAGGGTCTCGGGGTCGGGCGGGACGGTCTGCAGGCGGCTGCCGCCCCGGCCGTCGGGGATGAGGGCCTGGCCGGTGGCCGTGCCGAGGGCGACGGTGTAGATCGGCACCTGCAGCTCGTTGGCGATGTCGGCGGCGTCGAGCGGCTGGGTCTGGCCCACGGTGTTGGCCCCGTCGGAGATGAGGAGGACCGACGCCGGCACCCGGGCGTTCGGGTCGGGGTTGATGGCACCGCCGTCCAGGGGCGGGATCCCGCCGTCCTCGGACGCGGCGAGCGCCTCGGGCCGCACCAGGCCGACGCCGTTGATGAGGGCGTCGCCCATGGCGGTGCCCCCACCGGCTGAGAGGGTGTCGATGGCGGTGCGCACCTGCCCGCGATCCTGGGTGGGCGGGGCCAGCACCCGAACGGTGGACGAGAAGGCGATGAGACCCACCCGGAACTTGGGGGGCAGGCCGTCGACGAAGCTGCGGGCCGACTCCTGGGCCGCGGTGATCCGGTCGGGCTGCACGTCGTCGGCCTTCATCGAGCCCGAGACGTCGAGGATGAGGACGATGGTCGCCTCCTCCCGCGGGACGTTGATGTTGGCCTGCGGGCGGGCCAGCCCGCCCAGGAGGGCGGTCATGGCCAAGAGGAACACCGCGGCGGGCACGTGGCGGCGCCATCGGGGGCTGCGCTCGACCACCGACTCGAGCAGGGCGAGGTTGGTGAAGCGCACCACGTCCTTCGGGCGCCGCCGCTGCAGCAGCACGTAGGCGGCCAGGAACGCAGGCACCAGGACCAGGAGCCACAGGAAGCGGGCGTCGCCGAAGCTCTCCGAGAAGCTCATGAGGTAGCACCCGCCGTCCCGCTCTGCTGGTCGGCTCGGGCCCCGTCCCGCAGGGTGAGGAAGCTGGCCAGTGGGGCCAGCCAGTCGCCCTCGGTGGTGAGGACCACGTGGTCGGCCCCGGTGCCGGTCACAGCACCAGCCACCGCGGCCCGCTCGGCGGCGGCGGCGGCGGCGAAGCGCTCGCGCAGCCGTCGGCTGGAGGTGTCGACCCGAAGGAGCCGGCCGGTCTCGGGGTCGACCAGGGTCAGCTCGCCCACCGCCGGCAGCGACTGCTCCCGGGCGTCGCGGACCTCGGTGACCACCACGTCGTGGCGGGCGGCCAGGCCGAGCAGCGCTACGCGCCAGGCGCGGTCCGCGTCGCCCCGAAGGTCGGTGACGACCACCACCAGGCTCCGGCTGCGGGCCAGGCGGCCGGTGCGCTGCAGGGCCGCGGCCAGGCCTTCGGTGCTCCGCTCGGCCGCCGGCTCGGGGGGCGGGCGGTCGCGGGCCGCCCGCAGGGTGGACGACACGGCCAGCAGGCCGTGCCGGCCCTGGCTCGGGGGGCGGTGGCCCTCCTCGCCGTCGCCGAAGGTGACGACCCCGACCCGGTTCACACCCCGGGTGGCGGCGTGAGCCACGGCGAGGCAGGCGCCGCTGGCCACATCGGCCTTGGTGCGGTCAGCCGTGCCCCAGGTCATCGAGGCGCTGACGTCCAGCACCAGCCAGGTGGTGAGGGCCCGCTCGGCCACGTGCACCCGCACGTGGGGCTGGCCGGTGCGGGCGGTGGCGTTCCAGTCGATCTTGCGCACGTCGTCGCCGGGCACGTACGGCCGGACCTGGGCCAGCTCGGTGCCCTGGCCGAGGCGCAGCGACCGGTGGTCGCCTGACAGCAGCCCGTCGACCTTCCGCCGCACCGACAGCTCGAGGGCGCGCAGCACCGCCCCACCCGGCACCAGCTCGTCTGCCACCGCACTCACGCCGGGATGGCCCCGGCACGGGTCAGGTCGATCCTGGGCTGGGGCACCGTCTGCAGGACGGTCTCGACGATCCGGTCGGCCTCGACGCCCTCGGCCAGCGCCTGGTAGCTGAGCACGAGGCGGTGGCGCAGCACGTCGGGGGCCAGGTCGGTGACGTCGTGGGGCAGGGCGTAGGAGCGGCCCCGCAGGAGGGCCAGCGAGCGGGCCCCGTGCACCAGGTTGAGCGAGGCCCGGGGGCTGGCGCCGTAGTCGACGAAGGCGGTGAGGTGGCCGAGGCCGACCTGCTCAGGGTGGCGGGTGGCGTTGACCAGGCTGACGGCGTACTCGGCCACCGACTGGTCGACGAAGACCTTGGCCGCCGCGGCCTGGAAGCGGTGCAGCTCCTCGACGGTCAGCACCTGCTCGACCCGGTCGGGCGGCAGGAGGCTTCGGCGCACCACCTCCAGCTCCTCGCGCGGCGTCGGGTAGTCGACCCGCACCTTCATCATGAAGCGGTCGACCTGGGCCTCGGGCAGCGGGTAGGTGCCCTCGGACTCGATCGGGTTCATCGTGGCCAGGACCAGGAACGGGTCGGGCACGGCAAAGGTGTCCTTGCCGATGGTGACCTGGCGCTCCTGCATCACCTCGAGCAGGGCCGACTGCACCTTGGCTGGAGCCCGGTTGATCTCGTCGGCGAGGAGCAGGTTGCAGAAGACCGGCCCCTTCTCGGTGTCGAAACCCTTGCCGTCGGTGCGGTAGATCCGGGTGCCCACCAGGTCGGACGGCACCAGGTCGGGGGTGAACTGGATCCGGGCGTCGGTGCCGCCCAGGACCCGGGCCAGGGTGGACACCGTCTTGGTCTTGGCCAGCCCGGGGACCCCCTCGATGAGGAGGTGCCCGCCGGTGAGAAGGGCGACGAGGACCCGCTCCAGCAGCTGCTCCTGGCCGACGATGACCTTCTTGATCTCGAACAGCGCCTGTTCGAGCCGGGCTTGTGCGCTGTTCTCGTCCACGGGCATGCCCAACGGTAGGCCAGGGTCCTCCAGTTCCCCGACCGGGCCTAGCCTCGTCGGTGTGGCAGGCGAGGGCGGCACGCGGACGGCCGGGATCTCGGGTCCCAACGACTGGTTCGTCGACGAGATGTTCGACGCCTGGAAGCTGGACCCGGCCTCAGTCCCCGAGGTCTGGCGCGACTTCTTCGGCGGCGACGTGCCGTCGTCGGCCGGGCCGGCCCGGGGTGCCCACCGGCCGGCGCCGGCGCCGCCCAGCCCGGCGCCGACCCGGCCCCCCAAGCTGGCCCCGCCGCCGGTGCGCACCGCAACGCCAGCCCCGGCCCCGCCCGCCCCGCCCGCCGTCTCCCCGGAGGGGTCGCCGCTGCGGGGCGTGGCCCTCACCGTGGCCCGCAACATGGACTCCAGCCTGTCCATGCCGACGGCCACGTCGGTGCGGGCCGTCCCGGCCAAGCTGCTCGAGCGCAACCGGCTGATCATGAACAACTACCTGCGGCGCCACCGGGAGGGGAAGGTCAGCTTCACCCACCTCATCGGCTACGCCGTCGTCAGCGCCGTCAAGGCCCTGCCCGTCATGAACAACGAGTACGTCCCCGCCGCCGCCGACCGCGGGGCTCTCCTCCACCAGCGGGAGCACATCGGCCTCGGCTTGGCCGTCGACACCGCCCGGCCTGACGGCACCCGCACCCTGATGGTCGTGTGCATCAAGAACGCCGAGGCCCTCGACTTCCGGGGCTTCTGGCTGGCCTACGAGGAGCTGATCCGCAAGGTCCGCACCGGCAAGATCACCCCCGACGACTTCAGCGGGGTCACCGTGACCCTGACCAACCCCGGCACCATCGGCACCGGCCACTCGGTGCCCCGGCTCATGCCGGGCCAGGGCTGCATCGTCGGCGTCGGCCGGATCGACTACCCCGCCGCCTTCAAGGCGGCCGACGAGCGGGCCCTGGCCGAGCTGGGGCTGTCGAAGGAGGTGGTCCTCACCTCCACCTACGACCACCGCATCATCCAGGGCGCCGAGTCGGGCCAGTTCCTGGCCACGATCGAGCACTACCTGATGGGTGAGGACGGGTTCTACGACCGGGCCTTCGAGAGCCTGGGCGTGCCCTACGTCCCGGTGCGCTGGAGCCGCGACGTCAACCCGGTCGACTCCGAGACCGGCCGGCTGCACAAGCAGATCCACGTCCAGAACCTCGTCTTCAACTACCGCCTCCGCGGCCACCTCATCGCCGACCTCGACCCCCTCGGCCTCATGGCGCCGAAGCTGCACGCCGAGCTCGACCCGGCCACCTACGGGCTCACCCTGTGGGACCTCGACCGCGAGTTCCTCACCGACGGGCTGGCCGGCACCCAACGGCTGACGCTGGGCGAGATCCTCGGCCTGCTGCGCGACGCCTACTGCCGCACCGTCGGGATCGAGTACCTCCACATCCAGGAGCCGGCCGAGCAGCGTTGGATCCAGGAGCAGGTCGAGGGCCGCTCGTGGTCCACCAGCCCGGAGGAGCAGCACCACGTCCTCGACCGGCTCAACGCCGCCGAGGCCCTCGAGAAGTTCCTCGACACCAAGTACCGGGGGGCCAAGCGCTTCGGCATCGAGGGAGCCGAGTCGGCCATCGTGATCCTCGACGCCGTGCTCGACGCCGCCGCCGTCGCCGGGGTGCCCGAGGCCGTCCTCGGGATGACCCACCGGGGCCGGCTCAACGTGCTGGTGAACATCGTCGGCCAGCCCTACGGCGAGCTGTTCGACCAGTTCGAGGGCAACCTCGATCCCGAGACCACCCAGGGGTCGGGGGACGTGAAGTACCACAAGGGGTTCCACGGCACCTACGCCGGCCTGTCCGACACGCCGATCGACGTCACCCTGGCCTCAAACCCCAGCCACCTCGAGGCGGTCGACCCGATCGTCGTCGGCATGGTCCGGGCCCGCCAGGACGTCCGGGACGAGCCCGGCCGCGCCGCCGTGCTGCCCGTCCTCATCCACGGCGACGCCGCCTTCGCCGGCCAGGGGGTGGTGGCCGAGACGCTGAACATGAGCCAGCTGCGGGGCTACAGCGTGGGCGGCACCGTGCACCTGGTCATCAACAACCAGCTGGGCTTCACCACCGCCCCGGACGCCGCCCGGTCCTCGCAGTACTCCACCGACGTGGCCAAGATGGTGCAGGCCCCCATCTTCCACGTCAACGGCGACGACCCCGAGGCCTGCGCCCGAGTCGGCCGGCTGGCCCTGGCCTACCGCCAGGCGTTTCACAAGGACGTCGTCATCGAGATGGTCTGCTACCGCCGGTTCGGCCACAACGAGACCGACGACCCGAGCCTCACCCAGCCGCTCATGTACGAGCGCATCAAGAACCGCCGATCGGTGCGCAAGCTCTACGTCGAGTCCCTCGTCCGCCGGGGCGATATCACCGTGGACGAGGCCGAGACCGCCCTGGCCGACTTCTCCTCCCGCCTGCAGCGGGCCCTCGAGGAGACCCGCAAGGCGGCCCCGCCCAAGCTCAGCGTGCTGCCCCCTCCACCGCGGCCGGCGCCCCTGCTCCCCCCGGCCAAGACCGCCGTCGACCACGGGACCCTCGATCGGGTGGCGTCGGCGCTGTTCAGCCACCCCGACGGCTTCTCCGTCCATCCCAAGCTGGAGAAGGTGCTCGACCAGCGCCGCCAGCGGTGGGAGCAGGGCCAGGTCGACTGGGCCATGGGCGAGTCCCTGGCGTTCGGCACCATGCTGCTGGAGGGCCACGACGTGCGGATCGCCGGCCAGGACACCCGGCGGGGCACCTTCAGCCACCGCAACGCCGTCCTGGTCGACCACCGCACCGGCGTCGAGCACCGACCGCTCGATCACGTCGACCCCGAGCAGGGTCGCTTCTTCATCTACGACTCGTTGCTCAGCGAGTACGCGGCCCTGGGCTTCGAGTACGGCTACGCCACCGTCCACCGCCACGCCTTTGTGGCCTGGGAGGCCCAGTTCGGCGACTTCGTCAACGGCGCCCAGATCGTGATCGACCAGTTCCTGGCCGCCGCCGAGGACAAGTGGGACCAGACCTGCGGCCTCACCCTCCTGCTGCCCCACGGCTACGAGGGCCAGGGCCCCGAGCACTCCTCCGGCCGGATCGAGCGCTTCCTCACCCTGTGCGCCGAGTCGAACATGCAGGTGGCCGACGTCACCACCGCCAGCCAGCTGTTCCACCTGCTGCGCCGGCAGGTCGTGCGCGACTTCCCCAAGCCGCTGGTGCTGTTCACCCCCAAGGCGTTCCTGCGGGCCAAGGAGGCCCACAGCCCCCTCGACGAGCTCACCGACGGGGTCTTCCACGAGGTCCTCGACGACGACACCGTGACGGACGCCGCCGCCGTGCGCCGGGTGGTGCTGGCCAGCGGCAAGGTGGCCCTCGAGGCCCGGAACGACAAGGCCAGCCGCGGCCTGGGCGAGGTCGCCGTCGTGCGGGTCGAGCAGCTCTACCCCTTCCCCGAGGGTCCCATCGCCGAGGTGCTGGCCCGCTACGGCCAGGCCACCTCGCTGTGCTGGCTGCAGGAGGAGCCGGAGAACATGGGCGCCTGGAGCTTCGTGCGCAGCCGCCTCGAACGGGCCTTCGGCGGCGACCTGGCCCTCACCCACGTCTCCCGCTGGGAGTCCGGCAGCCCCGCCACCGGCTCCAAGGAGGTCTCCGACCTGGAGAAGGCCGACCTCCTGCGGCGGGCCCTGACCTGAGGGAGACTCAGGGGCTCGGCTCGGCGTCGACCAGCTTCTGCTCGAGGTGGAAGCGGACGCGGGCGGCCGTGCAGGGCTCGTCCTGGCGCAGGGTGCCCCGGCCGAGAGGGGTGGCGTCGGAGGCCCGGGCGGCCAGCAGGTAGCAGCGCCCGCTGTCGGAGCGGGTGGTCCCGAACCAGAAGCCCTGGGCCTGGTCAGCTGAGACCCGGGTGGCCTGGTCGGACGCCACGTCGCCGGCCAGGACGGTGACCACGGCCTCCTGGCGGTACCCGGGGTCGTCGGTGGCCCGGTGCAGGGCGGTGGCCAGGCTGGCGATGGCCTCCCGGTCGCTGCGGGCGCCGGGGGAGGAGGTCGAGACCACCGCCCCGATCCCCGCCAGGAGCAGCAGGACCGACGAGAGCCCGAGCAGCCAGGCCACGATCCGGATGCGGTGGCCCCGGCCGCCGTGGACCTTGGCCCGTCCCGGGTCGTAGCGCCCGCCCGGGGCTGGGGCGCTGGGGGCCCGGACCGAGGTGGCCGTGGAGCTGGTGCCGCTGGGCTCCGTCGGGCTGAAGCCACCACCGTCGGCGGCGGCCATGGTGAGCGGGAACTGACAGTGCGGGCACTCGGTGGCCCGCTGGGGGAGGCTGGCGTCGCACCAGGGGCACCGCGCTACCGCGCTCTGCTGTGCTCGCCTGGACATCGGCTTCTCCTCCGGAACCTTCCGGGAACAGCCTGCCATGGCCTGGGGTGATGTGCGTAGGGCTCCTCGGCCGGCACGGGGCGAACCTAGGTTGGGCAGCCGCCGTGGCCTCCCTCCTCGTGACCAACGACTTCCCCCCCAAGCTGGGCGGCATCCAGTCCTACCTGTGGGAGCTGTGGCGGCGGCTCCCCGCCGGACGGGCATCGGTCCTCGCCACCCCCCACGCCGGAGCAGCGGCCTTCGACGCCGCCGCCGCCCCGCTCCGGGTCACCCGCACCATCGAACCGGTCCTGCTGCCCCACCCCCTCCTCGGGGCCCGGATCCGCCGCCAGGCCCGGCACGACGGCGCCAGCCTGGTCGTCCTCGACCCGGCCCTGCCCCTCGGCTGGGTCGGCCCTGCCCTGTCCCGGGCCTCCCGGCCGGGCAGCATCGCACTGCTGTCTGCCTCCGGAGCGGGCGGGCTGTCCTGCCTGCCCTATGCCTTGGTGCTGCACGGGGCGGAGGTGACGGTGGCCGCCAGCCTGCCCGGCCTCGACCGGATGCTGGCCCGGGTAGTGCGGGGCGCGAGCCTCCTCATCTGCGCGGGCGGCTACCCGGCGGCCCAGGCCGCCCGCTGCGTCGGCGGGTCGGCCTTGCTGCCCCCGGTGGCGGTGATCCCGCCCGGAGTCGACATCGAGCGCTTCCGGCCCCTGGATGCGCTACAGCGCAAGACGGCCCGCCGCCGGCTCGGGCTGGCGGAGGACGCCCCGCTCGTCGTCGGCGTCAGCCGTCTGGTGCCCCGCAAGGGCTTCGACGTGCTGCTGCGGGCGGCCGCCCGGCTGGCCGACCGGCTGCCCGGGCTCGTCGTGGCCATAGCCGGCGACGGCCGGGACCGGCCCCGCCTGGAGCGTGAGGCCCGCCGCAGCGGAGCCCCCGTGCGGTTCCTCGGGTTGCTCTCAGACGAGGAGCTCCCGGCCTTGCTCGGGTGCGCCGACGCCTTTGCCATGTGCTGCCGGGACCGCTGGCTCGGCCTCGAGCAGGAGGGCTTCGGGATCGTGTTCCTCGAGGCCGCGGCCTGTGGGGTGCCCGTGCTCGCCGGCTCCAGCGGCGGCGCCTCCGAGGCCGTCCTCGACGGTATGACCGGGCTGGTGTGCGACCGGCCCCGCGACGCCGACGCCGTGGCTGCCACCCTCCTCCCCCTCCTGGCTGACCCCGATCTGGCCCGGCGCCTGGGTCGGGCCGCCCGCCTCCGGGTCGAGCGCCACCACGACTACGACCGCCTGGCCGTTCAGCTCGACGCCACCCTGCACGCGGCAGAGGTGCGGTGACCCGCAGCAACGGCCTCCGATTCGGCAGCTGTCGGGAGTGTGTGTCGCTCAGCGCACCCCTACTCCCGGCAGCTCGAGGGGGACGACAGTGACGGCCGAGCCGACCCGCCCGGCCGTCACCGCTCCTCCCGAGGGAACGGGGCGCGGCGTGGTGAAGGCCGCCTGGGCCGGGGTGGCCGTGCAGGCCCTCGCCGCTGCGGCGGCGCTCGCGGCAGCCGCAGGCCGAGGGCCCCACGTCGTCGTCTGCGTCCTCTTGGCGCTCGGTGGCCTGGCCGCCTCCGCCCTCGCGTTCGTGCGGGCGGTGGCTCGCAGCCGGACCGAGCTGGTCGACGTCGCCGGCCTCTTCCTGCTCCTCGGCTCGGCCCCGAGGCGCACTCGCGGGTGGCTGTGGGGAGCGGTCGCCACCCAGACCACGCTGGGCGTTGCCACCGCCGCCGCCCGCCCCTACACCTCGCTGGCCTTCGGCGTGCTGACCCCGCTGTGGGCCTACGGCCTCACCACCTGGTGGAACGCCCGCTACGGGGCCTTCCCCCCCCGGCCCCGGCGCGCCTAGGGTCCACGCTCCGGTGCGGTAGGAGAGGGAGCCCACGTGCAGGAGCAGGTGACCGAGCGCATGATCGTGCGGGCCAGCCCCGAGTGCTGCCGCGAGGTCGCGCTCGATGTCGAGCGGTACCCGGAGTGGGCCACCGACATCAAGCAGGTCGAGGTCCTCGATCGCAACGCCGACGGCCAGGCCGAGCGGGTCCGCTTCCGTGCCGCCGCCTTCGGGCGCAGCACCACCTACACCCTGGTCTACGACCACGGCGCCGCCCCCGGCGTGCTCTCGTGGAAGCTGGAGGAGGGCGACCTCACCCGGGTCCTCGACGGCTCGTATACCTTCGACCCGCTCGAGGACGGCGACACCGAGGTCACCTACCACCTCGTCGCCGAGCTGCTGATGCCCGTCCCCGGGTTCGTGAAGCGCCGCACCGAGGGCCGCATCATGCACACCGCCCTGCGAGAGCTGAAGGCGCGAGCCGAATCCTCAGCGTGATCACCCTCTCGTGATGGTCGCGGTCGGGCTGGACCTCGGGGGCACGAAGTGCCTGGGGCTGGCCGTGGGCCCGGACGGCGCCGTGCTGGGCGAGCGGCGGGTGCCGACGCCGGCCGAGGGCGGCGCCCCCCTCCTCGACGCCATGGCCGCGGTCGCCACCGAGGTGGCGGCGGCGGCGGGGGCGGAGCCTGCATCAGTCGGGGTCGGAGCACCGGGGCTGGTCGACGTCGACGGGGTGCTACGGGCGGCACCGAACCTGCGGATGGCCGAGGGGATGCCCATCCGGGCCGGGCTGCAGGCCCGCCTCGGGGTGCCCGTGCAGGTGGACAACGACGTGACCTGCGCCGCCTACGGCGAGTGGGCGGTGGGCGCGGCCGCCGGGGCCGGCGACGTGCTCCTGGTCGCCCTCGGCACCGGGATCGGCGGTGGGCTGATCGTGGGGGGGCAGCTGGCCCGGGGCGCCCACGGCTACGCCGGCGAGATCGGCCACATGGTGGTGGACCCGAACGGGCCGCCCTGCCCGTGCGGCCAACGGGGCTGCTGGGAGCGCTTCGCGTCGGGGTCGGGGCTGGGCCGGCTGGGCCGGGAGGCGGCGATGGCCGGGCTGGCGCCGGGCGTGGCCGCCCTGGCCGGCGGCGACGCAGAGGCGGTGCGGGGCGAGCACGTGACCGACGCCGCCCAGGCCGGCGACCCCGGCGCCAAGGCCGTCCTCCACGCCTTCGCCTGGTGGCTGGCCCTGGGCCTGGCCAACCTCACCAACGTCTTCGACCCCGACCGCATCGTGCTGGGCGGTGGGCTGGTCGACGACGCCGCCCTCTGGATCGACGCCACCCGCGCCGCCTTCGCGGACCGATCCGTCGGCGCCGCCGTGCGCCCCGAAGTGCCCCTCGTGCCCGCCGCCCTCGGGGCTCGGGCCGGGGCTGTGGGCGCCGCCCTGATCGGCCGGTCGCGCTCGCAGCCCTGAGGGGAGCGGCCGACAACCCGTGCGGGACCCGCAGGGGAGGGCGGTAGCGTCGGCATCCGTGGCTCTCGACGACTACGCGTTCCGGCGCATCACCGGGCTGCCGCCCTATGTGTTCTCGATCATCAACGACCTGAAGGTCTCCGCCCGCCGCGACGGTCAGGACGTGATCGACCTCGGCTTCGGCAACCCCGACATCCCCTCGCCGGAGATCGCCGTCGAGAAGCTGGCCGAGGCCGCCCGCAACAGCCGCAACCACCGGTACTCGGCCTCGAAGGGGATCCCCAAGCTGCGCCAGGCGGTGGCCGACCACTACCGGCGCCGCTACGACGTCGAGCTGGACCCCGACCAGGAGGTCGTCACCACCATCGGGGCCAAGGAGGGCCTGTCGCACCTGATGTGGGT
This sequence comes from Acidimicrobiales bacterium, assembly GCA_038255915.1. Taxonomy (GTDB): domain Bacteria; phylum Actinomycetota; class Acidimicrobiia; order Acidimicrobiales; family JAUJNH01; genus JAUJNH01. The sequence continues at coordinate 66,284 of JBBSKY010000004.1, forward strand.
GCTGCTCGGGCCTGGCGACTCGGCGATCGTGCCCACCCCCAGCTACCCGATCCACATCTACGCCCCCCTGTTCGCCGGGGCCGAGGTGCAGCAGGTCCGGCTCGACGGCGGCCGCGACTTCCTCGAGGGCTGCATGGAGGCCTTCGAGAGCCAGTGGCCCCGGCCCCGGGTGATCGTGTGCTCGTTCCCCCACAACCCCACCACCCAGTGCGTCGACCTGGCCTGGATGACCCGGCTGGTGGCCTTCGCCCGGGAGAACGACGTGGTGCTCGTCCACGACTTCGCCTACTCCGACACCGCCTTCGACGGCTACCAGCCGCCGTCGGTGCTGCAGGTGCCGGGGGCCAAGGACTGCTCGGTCGAGCTGTTCACCCTCACCAAGAGCTTCTCGATGGCCGGCTGGCGGGTGGGCTTCCTGGTGGGCAACGCCAAGGTGGTGCAGGCCCTCACCAAGCTGAAGAGCTACCTCGACTACGGCACCTTCCAGCCCATCCAGATCGCCGCCACCGTCACCCTGAACGAGGCGTCGGAGTACCCCCGCCAGGTCAACGCCATCTACGAGGCCCGACGCGACGCCCTGTGCGACGCCATGAGCCGGGTGGGCTGGGAGATCGAGCGGCCCCACGGCACCATGTTCGTGTGGGCGCCGGTGCCCGAGCCCTATCAGGAGCTGGGCAGCCTCGAGTTCTCCAAGATGCTCATCAAGGAGGCGAACCTGGCCGTGTCTCCGGGCGTCGGCTTCGGCCTGGGCGGCGAGGGCTACGTCCGCTTCGCCCTCATCGAGAACGAGCAGCGCATCGCCCAGGCCGCCCGGAACGTGAAGCGGGCCCTGCCCAAGCTGGGCTGACGCCATGACGTACTGGGTGGTGAAGATCCTGCTCACCCCGGTGCTGCGCTTCTTCTACCGGGTGCGGGTCGAGGGCCTCGAGCACCTCCCGCCCGAGGGGGCGGTCATCCTCGCCTCCAACCACGTGTCGTTCTCAGACTCGATCTTCCTGCCCATGGTCCTGCGCCGCCGCGTCACCTTCGCGGCCAAGGCCGAGTACTTCGACGACCCGAGGAAGGGGTGGTTCTTCCGGGCCGCGGGCCAGATCCCCATCCGGCGCGGCGGCGGGTCGGCCAGCGACGACGCCTTGAATGCCGCGGCCGGGGTGCTCGAGGCGGGCGGGGTGTTCGGGATCTACCCCGAGGGGACCCGCAGCCCCGACGGCCGCCTGTACCGGGGCCACACCGGGGTGGCTCGCCTCGCCCTGCGGTGCCGGTGCCCGGTCGTGCCGGTGGCGATGCTCGGCACCGATCACGCCCAGCCGGTGGGGCGGCGTATCCCCCGGCCCTTCCTCCCGGTCACGGTGCGCATCGGAGCGCCCCTGGTCTTCGACCAGCCGCCCGCCCGGGCCGAGGATCGCGAGGTCCTGCGCCAGGTCACCGACGTGGTGATGGAGGCGCTGCGGTCGCTGTCGGGCCAGGAGTACGTGCCGTCCTACTCCAACCGGGGCAGGATCGACGCTCCGTCGTAACCAACCGTTCACACGCCGCGCTTAGGTTGCGATCATGCCCGTGTTCGTGCTGCGCGTCTGGGTCCCGGACCGACCCGGGGCCCTTGGAGCCGTGGCCAGCCGGATCGGCGCCGTGCGCGGCGACCTGATCGGCATCGACATCCTGGAGCGGGGCGCCGGCCGGGCCATCGACGAGCTGGTGGTCGAGCTGCCGGACGGCGACCTGGTGCCGCTGCTCATCAGCGAGGTGGGCCAGGTCGACGGGGTCGACGTCGAGGACGTGCGGCCGGCGCCCACCACCGTGGTCGACCCCCGCCTCGACGCCCTCGAGACGGCCGCCCTGCTGTGCGAGAAGGGCGACGTCGACGAGCTGCTGGTCGCCCTGGCCGCCCGTGCCAGCCATGACGGCGAGGCCGAGTGGGCCGCCATCGTCGACCTGGCCGACGGGTCCAGCCTCACCAGCGTGGGCACCCCGCCCCCGACGCCCTGGCTGGTGGCGTTCGTGGCCGGCAGCCAGACCTCCTCCCTCGTGGCCGCCGCCGAGTGCGGTCCGAGCGACGTGGCCTGGGCCGCCCTGCCCCAGGCCGGCCTCGCCCTGGTCCTGGGCCGGCGCGGCCGACCGTTCCGGGCCCGGGAGCGTCGCCAGCTGGCTGCGGTGGCCCGCATCGCCGACCACCGCTGGATCGAGCTGTCGACCTCAGCCCCCGCCGCCCACCGCAGCCCCGTGGCCACCCCCCGCGGTTGACCGGGGGGCGGGGGAGCGTTCAGATGGTGCCGCAGGTCTTGAAGCCGTAGCTGACGAGCTTGGCGTCGGCCAGGCTCAGGGTCGAGTCGAACTCCTTCTCGAGGGCCAGAAGCTTGCGGGCGTCGTTGGCTATCGCCGCGTCCCGGAACTCCTTGAGCTTGGCGATGCCAGCGTCCTGGGCGGCAATGATGTCGGCCACCGTCGCCTCGTCGCCGGGCGGCGGGGTGAGCGCCTTGAGGTCGACCACCAACTTGGTGAGGATCGGCAGTCCCAGGTCGAAGTAGCGGCCCACCGCCGGCAGGCCCTTGCGGCTGCTCGGCTCGGGAAGGGCTGCGAGCTTCTTGCCGGCGGCGTCGCAGAGGGCGTCGCCCTTGGTCAGGTAGCTCGACGTGACGATCTCCTTCGAGCCGGCGCTCAGCTGGTCGAACGCCGTCTGCATCCCGAGCACGCAGGACGTCATCCCGATCTCGGTCGCCTTGGACGACGCGTCCTGGTACCGCGAGGTGGTGTCGTTCAGGGCCCGGCTGACCGCGGCGTCGTCCTTGGCCGTCGCCCCCTGCTGCAGGGCCTGGGTGGACTGGCTGAGCGATCCCATCGCTCCGAGCAACCCCTCGACCTGGACCCTGGCGTCACCGCCGGGCTGGTCGAGCGTGCGCAGCTGGCCGAGCTGGGCGTCGACGGCCCGCAGGAGGGTGCCCGCCCCGGTGGCCAGCTGGGGGTGGTCGGTCGGCTTGGTGATGCCCTGCAGGCCTCCGCCGCCCATGGGCGCGCAGCCGGCGTCGGCTGTGGAGGCGAAGGCGGCCCGGGACGGCGCGCCTGCGCCGCAGGCGTTCAGCCCGGCGGCGAGTGGCAGGGCGAGCACGAGCAGAGTTCGGCGCATGTGGTTCCTCCGAGGGTCGTGGGCCGCCACGATCCTCCGTCGGCCTGCCCTGCGGCCGACCTGAGCGCCTCGCACCACGGCCGGGTCCAAAGCGCGTCACGGCGGCCCGGCCCAGGAGCGCGACCGCTCGACGGCCCGCAGCCAGGTCTGGTGGGGGCCCGACGTCATGCCGGGGGTGACCGCGGGCCGGAAGGTGCACTCCTCGGCCCAGGCCTGGGCCACCTCATCGGTGGACCCCCACACGCCCTCGGCCAGCCCGGCCAAGAAGGCGGCGCCGAGGGCCGTGGTCTCGGTGACCTGCGGGCGCACGACCGGGACCTGCAGCTGGTCGGCCTGCAGCTGCAGGAGCAGGTCGTTCCGGGCGGCGCCCCCGTCGACCCGCAGCTCGACGACCTCCCGTCCAGCTGACCGGGCCATGGCCTCGACCACGTCGCGGGTCGAGAAGGCCATCGCCTCGAGCACGGCCCGGGCCAGGTGGCCCCGGCCCACGCCCCGGGTCAGGCCGAGCACGGTGCCCCGGGCCCACGGGTCCCACCACGGCGAGCCGAGCCCGGTGAGGGCGGGCACGATCACCACCCCGCCGGAGTCGGGCACCGAGCGGGCCAGCGCCTCCACCTCC
>JBBSKY010000005.1:0-68377 GCA_038255915.1 Acidimicrobiales bacterium
CGGGGTGTCGTCCCACTCGCGCAGGACGTTGAAGTCCTCGTCGAGCTCCTGGGCGATGATCCGGATCTCGAAGGTGTCGGGGTAGATCTCGACCCGGGCGAACTCCTCGGCCTCGGGCAGCCGCTTGTAGGCGGCGAGCATCGCCTGGGCCAGCGCCTCAAGGAGCATGTCGGTGGAGATGCTCTTGGCCTGGGCCACCGCTTCGAGCGCCTGGCGGATCTCGTCGCTCCCGCTTGCGTCCTTGGGCTTCACGGCTGCACCTTCGCCTTCTTCTGGGTCTTGGGGGGCTTTCCGCCGGGCTTGGGCTGCGGCCCCCACTCGAACACGGTCATGGCGAGCTCGACGTCGCCGTAGGCGAAGCGCCGCCCGCCGGCTGAGAACCCCTCGTCGTCGGCGTCCTCCAGGGTGGCCCGGAACCGCCGGTCGGCATCGGCCGCCGCCGCCGCGGTGAGCTTGACGTTGAGCGGGGTGCCGACGAAGCGGCGGTAGTGGGCCGGCGTCTTCAGCTGGCGCTCGAGGCCCGGGCTGGAGACCTCGAGGGTGTAGCGGCCGGGGAGCGGGTCGGGCTCGGCCGCGTCGAGGGCGCCCGACAGGACCGGCGACAGGGCGGCGAGGGTGGTGAGATCGATGCCGCCTTCGCGGTCGATGAGGACGCGCAGGAGCCCGGGAGCCCAGCTGACGTCGTAAAGCTCGCAACCGGCGGCCTCGACGTGGGCGCGCAGCAGTGCCGCGGCCACCTCGGCCGGTCCGCTCACCGCTGCACCTCCTCGTCCTTCCGGTCGTCCCTCCACATGCCCCACCCGCATCCGACGGGAGGGTCGACCGAAGGTACCAGACGGGCCCGGGAACGGATCCGCCCGCCCCGGGAGCTTCGTCCCCTGGCCTGGTCAGTAGGCGCGGGCCAGGAAGGCGATCAGGTCGGGCTCGTCGCTGGCCAGGGGGATGGAGCCGTCGGCCCGCTGGAGGCAGCGCACGGTGACGCCGCCGCCGAGCGGCTGGCCCTTCACCACGTCCCAGGGGGTCCTGGCCACGCCGACGCCGGCGGCCTCGAGGGCCTCCTCGAGGGTCGATGCCTCGACGGTCATCTGCTCGCGCCGCACCGTGGCCTCGGTGACCAGGTCCTGCTCGGCCAGCTCCAACGCCACGGTGACGGCCTCGACCACGTTGGCCAGGGGCACCTGCTCGACCACCCGGCCCACCCGGCGCTTGACCGTGACCAGGCCCTCGGCCAGGTCCCGGGGCCCCACCTCGACCCGCACCGGGACGCCCTTCAGCTCCCAGTCGGTGGCCCGGCGGCCGAAGGATGTGGCCACCCTGTCGTCGAGCTCGACCCGCAGGCCGGCGACGCTGAGCTCGGCGGTGAGGTCTCGGGCGGCGCCGGCCACGTCGCCCTCGTCGCGCACCACCAGCACGACCACCTGGGCCGGTGCCACCAGGGGCGGCAGGCGCAGGCCGGCGTCGTCGCCGTGGCACATGATCAGGGCGCCGAGGAGGCGGGTGGACACCCCCCACGAGGTCTGCCACACGTACTCGGCCGCCCCTCCCCCAGCCGACTGGAACGTGATGCCGAAGGCCTTGGCGAAGTTCTGGCCCAGCTCGTGGCTGGTGCCCATCTGCAGCGCCTTGCCGTCGACCATGATCCCCTCGCAGGTGTAGGTGGCGGCGGCGCCGGCGAACTTCTCGTCGTCGGGCTTGCGGCCCACCAGCACCGGGACGCCGAGCACGTTGCGCATGGTGTCGACGTACACCTCCGACAGGATGCGCAGGGCGTAGGCGCGAGCCTCGTTTTCGGTGGCATGGCAGGTGTGGCCCTCCTGCCACAGGAACTCCGAGGTGCGCAGGAACAGCCGGGGGCGCAGCTCCCAGCGCACCACGTTGGCCCACTGGTTGATGAGCAGCGGCAGGTCGCGGTGGCTCTGCACCCACTTGGCGAAGGAGTGGTTGATGATCGTCTCGGATGTGGGCCGCACCACCACGGGCTCGGCCAGCTCCTCGCCGCCGGCGTGGGTGACCACGGCCAGCTCGGGGCTGAAGCCCTCGACGTGCTCGGCCTCCTTCTCCAGGAACGACTGGGGGATGAACAGCGGGAAATAGGCGTTCTTGGCCCCGGCCGCCTTGATGCGGCGGTCGAGCTCGGCCTGCACCAGCTCCCACATGGCGTAGCCCCACGGCTTGATGACCATGGTGCCCCGCACCGGGCCGCCCTCGGCCAGGTCGGCCTTGGCCACCACGTCCTGGTACCAGCGGGGGAAGTCCTCCGCTTGGGGGGTCAGCACCTTGGCCATGGCGCCGCACCCTACCGGTGCCTCCCGCCCCCCCTGCCGGTCGGCCAGCGGCGCACCCGGCCCTCCTCGTCCTTGGAAAGCGACAGATGGCCACCATCCGACCGATTGCCGGCAGGGGCTCCACCTGGGCTCCTCACGCTCCGAAGGAGACGGACATCACGTTCGAGGAGGAGCTGCAGTGCCGGACCTGGACGACCACCACGCCGCCTGGATCGGCCAGACGCTCACCGATGCCTCGGGGCACAAGATCGGCAAGATCGACGACATCTACACCGATGACGACACCGGCCAACCCGAGTGGCTCGCCGTCAGCGCCGGTCTGAGGGGGCCAAGCACGTACTTCGTGCCGATGCGCGGGGCCACCGTCAGCGGACGGGGCGTGCAGGTGCCCTTCCCGAAGGACCAGGTGAGGCTGGCGTCGAGCTCGACCGACGACGGGAGGCTGTCTCGCCTGGTGAAGAGCCGCCTCTACGCCCACTACGGCTGCAGCTACGCCGAGGAGCGGAACCTGCTGCAGCGCTCTCTCGGCTTCGACCCGCCCGGCGTGAACCCTCCCGCCGATGGACGCGTCGTCGGCATGGCGCTGGCCCTGCTCGACGAGGAGTGCCCGGCAGAGCTTCGCGAGCTCAGCGGTCCGGCGAACGCGGGAAACCTGAGCGACCCGGCGAATCCGGGTGCCACGAGCCCACCGGACGTGCGTGACCAGAGCTGCCCGGCGGACCTGGGTGAACTGGGTCGCCTGGCCGACCGGTTCGATCAGGGCGACCGGCTGCCGCCGGCCGGACGCGGCCGGTGGCCTGATGACGAGGCGATCTTCGGCCTGAGCCAGCCGGTACCCCGCCTCGCGTTGAGCGGGGCCGCTCGAGGGCGGTGATTCCGCCAAGCAAGCGCGCTGCGCTTCGAGGAGAGCGGCCAAGGCAGCTTCCCCCACCTCTACGCCCCGCTGCCGGCCAACGCCGTCGTTCGCGCCGCGCCCTGGCGCCCAGGCCAGCCGATCGAGCTGGGCTGAAGCGCGGATCGGTCAGCGATCTGGCACCCTCGTCAGGACCGGCTCAACCGAGGAGGTCCTGATGGACGACAGCGAGAAGGAGAGCATCTCCAAGACCGCAGGGGTGGGGGCGGGGATGCTCGGCGGCGCCAAGGTGGGCCAGGTCGTCCTGCCCATCCCGGTCGTCGGGTCCTTCGCCGGCGCCGTGCTCGGCGGGGTGGTCGGCAGCGAGGTGGGCAAGCGGGTCGGCAAGGCTCTGATCAACGGCGTCACCGCCTTCATCGACACGCTGCGGGACGAGGGCGCCCCTCGTCCCGCCCCGCCCGCCGACGACGAGATCCCGGCTTCGCCCTCGTAAAGGCTCGTCAGCCCCCGACGCGCTTTTCGATGAGGTCGATCCTGGTGCCGGCGTCGTTGGCGTCGTTGCCCTGGATCTCGAGGAGGGCGTCCCGGTCCTCGTCGGCCGCCTTCTTGGCCTTGGCGGTGTCGGATTCGGCCAGCACCTGGTCGGCGCCCACCTCCATCATGCGCTCGGCGTAACGGACCAGGGTCTCGACCATCTCGTCCTCGGGGACGACGGCCACGTTGCGGCCCTTGATGAACAGGTGGCCCTTGTTGCGGCCGGCGGCGATGCCGAGGTCGGCGTCGCGGGCCTCGCCGGGGCCGTTCACCACACAGCCCATCACCGCGATCTGCAGCGGGATCTCGCGGTCGCCGAAGGCCGCCAGGGCGTCATTGGCCACCTTGATGACGTCGACCTCGGCCCGGCCGCAGCTGGGGCAGGCGATGAGGTCGACCCCCTTGCGCTCACGGAGCCCGAGCGCTTCGAGGAGCATCCGGCCGGCCTTGGCCTCCTCGACCGGATCGGCGGTGAGGCTGTAGCGGATGGTGTCGCCGATGCCCTCCATCAGCAGGGCGCCCATGCCGGCGGTGGCCTTCACCAGGCCGCCCGGCAAGGGGCCGGCCTCGGTGACGCCCAGGTGCAGCGGGTGGTCGGTGGCCTCTGAAAGCTGCCGGTAGGCCTCGACCATCAGCGGCACGTTCGACGCCTTCACCGAGATCTTGATGTCCTCGAAGCCCACGTCATCGAAGTAGGCCATCTCCCGCTGAGCCGACTCAACCATGGCTTCGGGGGTGGCGCCGCCGTACTTGTCGTAGAGCGAGCTGTCGAGCGACCCGGCGTTGACCCCGATGCGGATCGGCACGTTGCGGTCCTTGGCCTCGGCCGCGATCAGCTTGATCTTGGCCGGGTTGGTGATGTTGCCCGGGTTCAGGCGCAGGCACTGGACCCCGGCATCGAGGGCGGCCAGGGCCATGTTGTGGTCGTTGTGGACGTCGGCCACGATCGGCACCGGGCTGCGGGGCACGATCTGGGCGAGCCCGACCGCCGCCTCCTTGCGGTTGCAGGTGCAGCGCACGATGTCGGCGCCGGCGGCGGCCAGAGCGTAGATCTGCTGCAGGGTGCCCTCGACATCGGCCGTCTTGGTGATCGTCATCGACTGCACGCTGATGGGTGCGTCGCCCCCGACGGCCACCGACCCCACCTGGATCTGCCGGGTCTTGCGCCGCTCGTACCTGCTCCCGATCAGCTGCACCCCCCTATCCTCCCAGACGGAGCCGGATAGCCCTTCCCGAGAGTTCAGCTCGTAGGCGCCTCGCCGCGCAGCAGGTTGGCGCCGCCCTGGTCGAACCACTCGGTGATCCGTAGGCAGGCGTCCAGGGCGAGATCGAGGGCCGGCGGGTCGGCGGGCACACCCTCCTCAGGTAGGAACGCCTGCACCTCGTGGCGGAGGACGACGTTGCGCTTCTGCGAGGTGTCCGTGGTCACCGAGAACCCCGCGGGCGCCGGCCGGGTCGCCAGCCGGGCCCCGAGGTTGGCCACTGTGCCGGCGAAGCCGTTCACCCCGACGTACAGGTCGACCGTCCCGTTCCTGGCCTTGAAGTAGAGGTCCCTCGGGTGCCGGAACCAGAGCCACCCCTGATTCTCGGTGTGGAGGCTCAGCAGGGAAGCCTCGGCGGTGGAACCGTGCTCCTTCAGCCAGGCGACGCAGTGATCGCGGAAGGCGATGGTGAGCTTGTGGTCGAGGACGGTACCCAGCGCCCTCGGCTTGGCCAGCTCCTCGAGCATTGCCGCTCGCCAGGCGAGTCGGACGGCCTCGGCATCGGAGTGGGTGCGCAGCCAGTCCGCCAGGTCCTCCAGCGCGTGGGCGTGATGGAAGCGGCGGACGGCGTCCTTCTGGCGGTCCAGCCAACGCTGCGGCGCTATCAGCACGGCGGCGCCACCGAGCTCCGCAGCCCGAGCAAGGTAGCGCTCCGCCTGGGTCGGCTGCAGCGATGCCCCGACCTTGTTCTCAATGAGGAGGTGGACGGTCGCGCCTCCCGCCCAGCCAAGGGTGACGTAGAGGTCGGTTTCGCCATGGCTGAGGGGATCGTTGCCGTGCCACTTGTTCGGCTCCACCGCCACCCTCGGCAATCCCGGGGGCGGAGGACGGCCCATAGCGGCAAGGGCGGAACGACCGAGGTAATCAGCGAATCCAGGGTTCACTCCGAGCTCCTCAGCCAGGAGCAGGTCAAGATGAGCCTCGCGCCATCTGGCCGGGGTGATTTCGGCCTCCTCGGCTGGGGCCGGGGGGTCTCCGGGAATCATGCGTCACCCTAGGCCCGTACCGCCCGATGGCCTCGCCCCCCTCAGCGGGACTAGACTTAGTCCGTGCTTGTGAACATCCATCAGGCCAAGACGCACCTGTCCCGGCTCGTCGAGCAGGCCGCCGCCGGCGAGGAGGTCATCATCGGCAAGGCCGGGCGGCCGATGGCCCGGCTCATCGCCTACGCACCCGAGCGGACACCCCGGGAGCCCGGTGCCCTGCGGGGGCGGATCCGCATCGCCGAGGACTTCGACGAGACGCCAGAGTGGCTGGTCGACGCCTTCGAGGGCGGGCGTTGACCCTCCTGCTCGACACCCATGCCCTGCTGTGGTGGCTGGCCGGCGACCCCCTCGAACCGGCCGCCCGGGCCCGCATCGCCGACCCCGGGGAGCTGGTCCGGGTCAGCGCCGTCAGCCTCTGGGAGATCGCCATCAAGCGGGCGATCGGCAAGCTGGAGGTCGAGGGCTCGCTGGTCTCCCAGGTCCACGACGGCGGGTTCGAGCCCCTGCCCATCACCTGGGACCACGGTGAGCGGGCCGGAGCCCTGCCGCTGCATCACCGAGATCCCTTCGACCGCATGCTGGTGGCGCAGGCCCAGGCCGAGTCGCTCACCCTGGTGACCCGCGACCCCGCCTTCGACGCCTATGAGGTCGAGTTGCTGCGCTGCTGAGCGAAGGGGGCAGGCCGCGCTGCGAACGCGCCCGCTTACGACAGCTTGAGGGGGCTGGTGATGTCGAGGTAGAGGGACGACACGAAGATGAGGGCCAGGGCGGCCACGGTGACGTAGGCGATGGGCATCAGCTTGCCGGCGTCGGCGAAGTGGCGGCGGCCCTTGATGCGCGAGCGGATGGCCTCGTAGACGGCGATGGTGACGTGGCCGCCGTCGAAGGGGAGCAGGGGCAGCATGTTGAAGATGCCGACGAAGACGTTGATGAGGGCGAGGAGCGCGAGCACCGGGCCGATGCCCTGCTCGGCGGCCGAGCCGGCGACGTTGTAGACGCCAACAGGCGACAGGAAGCGGTTGCCCTGGTCAGCGACGGGCACGTCCTTGCCCGAGACCTGGTCGGCGTAGCTCTGCACGCCCTGGAACGACAGCAGCTTGCCGAGCGCACCGACGGTGCCCTTGACGATCTTGCCAAGGTCGTTGGCGCTGCGGCCCAGCGCCTGGACGGGGGAGACCGTAGGGTCCTCGGTGCGGGCGGTGATCCCGACGAAGCCGCGGGGCTCCTCCGGGCCGCCGGGGATGGCGGCGGTGGCCACCTCGATCGGGGTCAGGGTGGTGGTGGCCCGGCTGCCGTTGCGTTCGTAGTCGACCTTGATCGGGGTGTTCGGGCGGTTGCGCACGTAGGACCGAAAGTCCTCGAAGCCGACGACCGGGCCGTCGTCGAGGGCGAGGATCTCGTCGCCCACCTGCAGGCCTGCGTCAGCGGCCGGGACGGGGCGGCCCTCGATGCCGGTGAGCTGATCGATGATCGGCAGCTGGCGGGAGTGCAGGCCGTTGCCGACGACGGCGTTGAGGGCGAACAGCAGGCAGAAGGCCAGGATCATGTGGACGGTGGAGCCGGCCACCGCCACGCCGAACCGGCTCCAGAACGGCTTCTGGCGGTAGGCCCGGGGCTCGTCCTCGGCCGAGACCTCCTCGAGGTTGGTCATCCCCAGGATCTTCACGTAGCCCCCGAGCGGGATGGCCTTCACGCCGTACTCGGTCTCGCCCCGGCGGAACGACCACAGCCGGGGCCCGAACCCGACGAAGAACTCGGTGGCCTTCATGCCGGCCCGGCGGGCCATTGCGAAGTGGCCCAGCTCGTGCAGCATCACCATGACGAACAGGGCCACGATGACGAGCAGGGGCTTCCAGAAGCCGGCCAGCACCGACACCACGGCCAGGGTGGCGACCGACGCGACGAGCCGGGCCACCGACGCCAGGTCGCCCTTGGCCTGGGGCGGGCCGGCCGGTGGGGTGGTGGGGGCGGGGGGTGTGTCCACGGCGGTCATCGCTCGAACTCCAGGATCACGCGGGCGGCGACGGTACGCGCCTCACGGTCAGCCTCCAAGACAACGTCGAGCGACCCCGGGTTCGTTCCCATCGTGCGCTCGAGGGTGGCCTCGACAACGCTCGGAATGTCGACCCACCGGATGCGGCCGGCGAGGAACGCCTCAACGGCCACCTCGTTGGCTCCGCTCAGCTGGGCGGGGCGGGTGCCGCCCTCGCGCCCGGCGGCGTAGGCCAGGGCCAGGCAGCGGAAGGCGCCGAGGTCGGGGGGCTCGAAGTCGAGGCGGCGCAGCGACGCCCAGTCGATGGCCCCGAAGGGCACGCCGAGGCGCTCGGGGTAGGCCAGGGCGTAGCCGATGGGCAGGCGCATGTCGGGCATCGACAGCTGAGCCAACGTGGCCCCGTCGCTGAAGGTGACCATCGAGTGGACCACCGACTGGGGGTGCACCACCACCTCGACCTGGTCGTAGCCCACCCCCGAGCCGGGGCCGAAGAGCTCGACGGCCTCGATCACCTCGAGGCCTTTGTTCATGAGCGTGGAGGAGTCGACGGTGATCTTGGGGCCCATCGACCAGGTGGGGTGGGCCAGGGCCTGGTCGATCGTGATCTGTTCGAGCTCGGCCAGCGACCGGCCTCGGAACGGCCCCCCGCTGGCCGTGAGCACCACCGTCGCCACATCGCGGCCATCGGCCGCCCCGCTGCGCAGGCACTGGTGCACGGCGCAGTGCTCGGAGTCGACGGGCACGATCTCGGCCCCCGGCGTGCGCCGGGCCCGCTGAACGATCGGCCCGGCGGCGATCAGGCTCTCCTTGTTGGCCAGGGCCAACCGGCGACCGGCCTCGAGGGTGGCCAGGGTGACGGGCAGGCCGGCGAAGCCCACCACCCCGTTGACCACCACCTCGGCCTCGGTGGCCAGCGACGCCAGGGCCCGAGGGCCGCTGCGCACCTCGGTGCCCGCCGGCACGGCCGCCTTCAGGTCGGCCTCGAGCGACGTCTCGGCGATGGCCACCACCGCCGGCCGCAGCTCGACGGCCAGGGCGGCCAGGGCGGCGACGGACCGGTTGGCCCCGAGGGCGGTGATCCGGTAGCGGTCGGCCTCGGCCCGCACCACCTCAACGGTCTGGCTGCCGATCGACCCGGTGGCCCCCACCACCGCGACGGTGCGCACGGCGCTCAGAGGAGGATCGACAGGGCGAGGAAGTAGACCGCCGGCAGGGCGAACAGCAACGAGTCGAAACGGTCGAGGAAGCCTCCGTGGCCGGGCAGGGCGGAGCCCATGTCCTTGACCCCGAGGTCGCGCTTGATGAGGGACTGGGAGAGGTCGCCGATCGGCGCCGCCACCCCGACGACCAGGCCGAGCAGCAGCCCGTTGGCGAAGCCGCCCCACACCTCGGACGTCACGCCCACGCCGATGCCAACGACCACGCACAGGACGAAGCCGCCGAGGGTGCCCTCGACCGTCTTGTTGGGGCTCACGTCGGGGGCGATCTGGGACCGACCCGCAAACGATCCCACGGCGAGGCCACCGATGTCGCTGGCCACCGCGCAGAGGATGGCGCCGAGGAGAAACATGCGCCCGTCCCCCGGCAGCCGGCCGCTGACCAGCATCAGCGAGGCGAAGGAGCCGAGCACGCCGACCCAGACGATGCCGAGCATGGTGGTGGCCACCCCGAGCAGGGCCCGGGCGTGGATGACCTTCAGCAGGTACCAGAGCATGCTGGCCACAAAGGACAGGAACAGCACCAGGGTGATGGCGGGCGCCCCCCGGGCGTAGGCCCCCCACATCAGCGCGAAGCAGCTGGTGAGCCCGAGCAAGGTGGCGGGTCGAAGGCCGGACCGCTGGAACACACCGAACAGTTCGTAGGCGCAGACCATGACCACACCGGTGGCGAGCAGCCACGGGCCCAGCCTCCCGCCGACGGCGAACAGGAAGATGGCCAGCACGGCGAAGCCGCCGCCGACGAGGGCGGCCATCTGGAGGTTCCGGCCCGGGGCCCCGGGGGCGGCGACGCCCTCCTCGGCCCGGGCCCGGGTGCGGATGGGGGCTACGACCGACGCCGCTTCCGCGGGCTCGGCGGGCAGCGGGACGGCCTCGGTCGGCGGGCGCAGCGGCTCGGGACCGGCGGCCGACCCGGCTGGCAGCTGCACGACGGCCTGCGGCTGGCTCGGAAGGTCCTCCTCGAAGGAGTACAGGTCGGGCCGCTCGTCCCGGGTCTCGTCGAGGGCGCCGATGCGCTCCTCGCCGAGCAGGCCGTCGTCGAAGTCACCCTCGGCCCAGTCGTCCTGGCCGCCCCGCCACCGGGGCTGGCTGCCGGTCCGTGTGCTCCAGTCGTCGTCGGCACCGACGATGACCCGGGGCACGTTGCCCGTCGGCGCCTCGGTCCAGTCCTGCATCGGGACGGGTCCGGACGGCAGGCCGACGTCGATGCTGTCGCTACCCACCAGGCTGGTCACGCCACCGGTGGTGGGGGCCCACGGGTCGTCGTCGAGGTCGTCGAGGTCCTCGCCCGCCGCCGCCGCCCACACCGACGGAGGGGCTCCCGGCTCGCCCGGGCCGCTCACGCGACCGACACCGCCCGGGAGCACGCGCACGCCCTCGTCGTCGAACTCGTCATCTGCCATGCGCGCGCCTCCTCGAGTGGCCCAGCCACCCAGCCTTGCAGGTCTTCTCCGACCGGGGGTGCATCGTCAGCTCGATCACACCTGCAGCAGGTCGGCTTCCTTGTGGCGCAGCATCTCATCGATCCTCCCCACATGGTCCGACGTCAGCTTGTCGAGGTCGCGCTCGGCTCGCTCGACCTCGTCGGTGCCGACCTCCCCGTCCTTCTCGAAGGCGTCGAGCTCATGGCGGGCCTGGCGCCGCAGGTTGCGCACCGCGATCCGGCCGTCCTCGGCTTTGTGCTTGGCCTGCTTGGCCAGGTCGCGGCGCCGCTCCTCGGTGAGGGCGGGGATGGCCAGGCGGATCACCGTCCCGTCGTTCTGGGGGTTGATGCCGAGGTCCGACTCCTGGATGGCCTTCTCGATCGCCTTCATCGAGGTCTTGTCGTACGGGCTGATCACGAGCAGCCGGGGCTCGGGAGCCGCGATGCCGGCGATCTGCTGCAGCGGGGTGCTGGCCCCGTAGTAGTCGACCCGCAGCTTGTCGACCAGGGCCGGGGTGGCCCGCCCCGTGCGGATGGTGGCCAGCTCGAGGGAGGTGTGCTCGGCCGCCTTCACCATCTTCTCCCGGCTGTCGTCAAGGACCATGCCGACGACATCGGAGTCTGCGCTCATCGGGTGACGAGCGTACCCACCGGCTCCCCCGCCATGGCGCGCACGATGTTGCCCTCCCGCATCACGTCGAAGACGAACACCGGGATCCCGTTCTCCCGGCAGATGGTGAAGGCCGTGAGGTCCATCACCCGAAGGTCCTGCTGCAGGGCCTCGTCGAAGGTGAGGCTCTCCAGCCTGGTCGCCCTCGGGTCCCTGCGGGGATCGGCGGTGTAGACCCCGTCGACCGCCGTGCCCTTCAGCACCGCACCCGCCCCGACCTCGGCAGCCCGCAGGGCGGCTGGGGTGTCGGTGGTGAAGAAGGGGCTGCCCAGACCGGCGGCGAACACCACGACCCGACCCTTCTCGAGGTGGCGGATGGCCCGGCGCCGGATGTAGGGCTCGCACACCGCAGCCATGTCGATGGCCGACTGGACCCGGGTGGGCTGGCCGTGGCGCTCGAGGGCGTCCTGGAGGGCCAGGGCGTTGATGACCGTGCCCAGCATGCCCATGTGGTCGCTGCTGGCCCGGTCCATGCCCTCGGCCTCGCCGGTGGCCCCCCGCCAGATGTTGCCGCCGCCGATCACCACGCCGATCTCGACACCCAGCTGCGACCGGGCGGCGGCAATCTCCGCCGCGATGCGGTCGACGGTCGAGTTGTCGATGGTCTCGTCGGAGGCGGCGCTGGCCAGCGCCTCCCCCGACATCTTGAGGATCACCCGGGGCCAGCGGGGGCCGTGCATCCCCCGCTCTGCCGGGCCGCTCGGGCCCAGCGGATCCATGGGCATCGAGCTACTTGGCGCCGATGACGACCTGGGCGTAGGCGGCCAGCGTGGCGCCTCCGAGCAGCTGGCGAATCGACTGCTTCTCGTCCTTCACATACGGCTGGTCGAGCAGGGCGACGTCTTTGTAGAAGCCGTTGAGGCGGCCCTCGACGATCTTGGGCAGGGCGGCATCGGGCTTGCCCTCGTTCCGGGCGATCGTGGTGAAGGTGGCCCGCTCGGCGTCGACCACCTCGGCGGGGATCTCGTCGCGAGACAGGTAGCGGGGCTTGGCGAAGGCGGCGTGGACGGCGATGTCGTGGGCCAGCTCGACGGAGCCGCCCTCGACCACCACGACCACGCCGTTCTTCACCCGACCGTCCTGGACGTGCTGGTAGAGGTCGATCGACGCGCCCGCCCCCGGCTCGACCCGCCGGACGGCACCGATGTCGATGTTCTCCTTCAGCGTGATCTTCAGGGTGTCGAGCTCGTCCGACTTCTGACTTATGGCGTCCTCGCCGCCCTCGGCCACCAGGGTGGCCAGCTCATGCGCCATGTTCACGAAGTCGGGGTTCTTGGCCACGAAGTCGGTCTCGCACTTGAGCTCGACCAGTGCGGCGATCCCCTTGTCGCGATCGAGGAACGTGCCGACGGCACCCTCGGTGTTCTCCCGGTCGCTGCGGGAGCCGACCTTGCCGAGGCCCTTCTCGCGCAGCAGCTGGGCGGCGGCAGCGTGGTCGCCGTCGACCTCCTGCAGCGCGTTCTTGGCGTCCATCATCCCGGCGCCGGTGGCATCCCGGAGCCGCTTCACATCGGCAGCGCTGACGGCCATGGCTACGTGCTCCTCGTTCTGCTTGGTTCGTATCGGTTTGGGTGCGGTTACGTGGCTCAGGCGTCGGCGGGCGCCGCAGGGGCGGCCTCGTCGGCCTCGGGCTCGCCGGCGGCGACGTCGGCCGGGGTCGGGTCGACCGGGGCGGCGTCGGTGGTGCCCTCGGCGGGCCCATCCTGGGCGGCGACGTCCTCGGTGGCCCCGCCCTCGGCGGGGGCGTCCTCGCCGCTGAGCGAGGCGGAGGCAGCGGTGAGGCGGGCCTCGCGGTCGGCCTGCTCGGCGGCGGCCTGGAGGCGGGCCTCGGCCTGCTCGGTGGCGATGCGGGCCTCGTCCTCGGCGGAGCGGGCGGCAGCGGCGGCCGCGGCGGCGTGCGCCCCCTTCTTGGCGGCGATGTAGCGGCCCTCGTCGACGGCGTCGGCGATCACCCGGCACAGCAGGTTCCCGGCCCGGATGGCGTCGTCGTTGCCCGGGATCACGTACTGGATCAGGTCGGGGTCGCAGTTGGTGTCGACCACCGCCACGATCGGGATGTTGAGCTTGTTCGCCTCGGTGACGGCGATGTGCTCCTTCTTGGTGTCGATGATGAACACCGCGTCGGGCTGGCGGCTCATGCCCTTGATGCCCCCGAGGTTGCGCTGCAGCTTCTCGAGCTCACGCGACTTCATGAGGGCCTCCTTCTTTGGCATCGCCTCGAAGTCGCCCGCCTGCTGCATGCGGTCGAGCTCGCGCAGCTTCTGGACCCGGGTGAGGATCGTGGTGTAGTTCGTCAGCATCCCGCCGAGCCAGCGCTCGTTGATGTAGGGCATGCCACAGGCCATGGCCGAGGTGGCGACCGGGTCCTGGGTCTGCTTCTTGGTCCCGATGAACAGGACCGTGCCCCCGCCGGCCACGAGGTCGCGCACGAACTCATAGGCGGTGGCGGTGCGCTCGAGCGTCTGCTTCAGGTCGATGATGTAGATCCCGTTGCGCTCCCCGAAGATGAATCGCTTCATCTTCGGGTTCCAGCGACGGGTCTGGTGCCCGAAGTGGACCCCTGCCTCGAGCAGCTGCTTCATCGTGACGACGGCCATGGTTGAGCTCGTTTCTCCCTCGGTTGACTTCACCGCCGGCGGGGCACGCCCGAAAGGCGCGACCGTGGGGTGCCGGTGGCTGCTGGATGTGGACGGAACGAAGTGTGACGACAGCGGCGAGCCGACAGGCGGCTGGCCAACCGGGGAGAGGCTACCCGTCACGGCCCGGCGGCGGGAACGGGAAGGGGTCCCACGGGCACGGCGACAGCCGAGCCGACGATGGTGGCGGCGCCCAGGCCGACGGTGCCGGCCTGCACGGCGAGGCCGACGGCGGCGTCGGACACGGCGTCTTCCGGCGACCGGCAGGTGGGCGGGGCCGAGGCGATGGCCAGGGCCACCTCACGGGTGGCGGCCGGCGAGCCAGGCAGGGCGTCGTGGGCCCGGACGCCGGCGTCGAGGAGGTCGACGGTGGTGCTCGGGACGCCGGCCCAGCGGGCGCGAGGCGGTGGTACCACCAGGTCGGTGCGGCTGCCCACGGCCGCCACCCGGGTGGGGGGCCCGGGAGGGGCCGTCGCATCGAGGCGGGCCAGGAAGACAGAGCCGGTGGCCAGGTCGGCGACCGACCGGGAGGCGGGCGCGGGCCCACCGACGGCTGGCAGGCCGACCGAGAGGAGGCGCCCGGTGGCGGTCATGGTGGACAGGCGGGCCAGGGCGGCCAGGTCGGCGCCGCCGTGCGGGGTGGCCAGGGTCACCAGAGTGGCCGGGGCGGGGACCCCCGGCGAGGCCAGGGCCGCCCGGGCCACCAGACCGCCCATGCTGTGGGCCACCACGTCGAGGGGCCGATCGGGATGAGCTGCGGCCTGCCGGGCGAGGAGCTGGCTGAGCCGGGCGGCGGGTGCGGCGATGCCGTCGGTGGTGTCGCCGGTCACGTAGGCGACCTCGGCGGTGGTCCCGCCCCGGTAGGAGAAGCGCAGGACGTCGGCGGGGGCGTAGCCGAGGGCGGCCACATCCAGGTCGAACACCGCAGCGTCGCCGCTCGACGACCCCAGGCCGCCGACCAGGACGAGGGTGCGGCGGCCAGCGGGACGGGGAGGCGGCGCCGTGCCGGACGGGGTGCAGGGGCCCTGGGCGGCCAGGGCGGCAGCCGCCGCGGCCAGGACCGCCAGCGCAGGTGGCGCCCCGGCGGCGACAGCTGCTCGAGCCAGCGCCTCCACCTCGGCTGCGGAACCGGCTGCGGCCGCACCCGCGGCCCGGGCCAGGTCGACGGCCGACGCCACCGTCGAGCGGCCAGAGAGCTCGGCCACGAGGCGGCGCAGGCCGGAGGCCTCCTCTTCGACCCCGAGCGGGCGGCCCGGGCCGTCCGGCACGAGCACCGACGCGGCCGCGCCCCCGGGACCGCGGGCCGACAGGAGCGACGTCGGGTCGAGGTAGAGCTCTCCCCTTCTCGCTCCGAAGTGCATGGCCGAGCCGGCCCAGCCGACGGGCTGACCCCGCCCCACCCGCTGCCCCCGCGTGACCCGCACGCCGGCCAGGAACGACATCGAGGTGCGGATGCCGTCGGCGTGCAGCACCACCACGTGGAGGGTGCCGGCCACCGGGCCGGCGAAGGTGACCAGGCCGTCGGCCGGGGCGACGACGTCCTCCCCGGGCACGGTGGCGTAGTCGACGCCGCGGTTGCCCGGACCATACGGCGAGGTGGGAGGCCGGAACGGCTCGATGATCGGCCCCGGGACGGGTGCCTGGTACATGACGGCCGGCGGGTCAGCCTCGCCGGCTGCGGGGGCGGCGACGAGCACGGCCGCCAGCAGGGCAGCCACGATGACGGTGCGGGAGTGGCCCACAGGGCTTCCTCCTCGGTCGGAGGGACGGCGCAGCGGGGGGAAGCGGTTGGGGGAGGCGGCTCGGGTTGCGAGGCGGGCTAGGCCGACTCGCGGTCGGCGTCCTTCATGCGGGACCGCAGCTGCAGCACCGCCTTGGTGTGGATCTGGCACACCCGGCTCTCGGTGACCCCGAGGACCGTGCCGATGGCAGCCAGGGTCAGGCCCTCGTAGTAGTAGAGGGTGAGGACCATCTTCTCCCGCTCACCGAGGCGGTTGATGGCGGTGGCGAGGATCTGCTTCATCTCCTCGCCCTCGAAGGCGCCCACGGGCCCCTCGCCCCGGTCAGGCAGGGTGTCGCCCAGGGTCTGGCTCTGGCCGTCGCCACCCCCGAACACCTCGTCCAGGGCCACCAGGCCCACGAAAGAGATCTGGGTGAAGATCTGCCGCAGGTCGGCCTTGTCGATCCCCATCTCCTCGGCGACCTCGACGTCGGTCGGCGTCCGCAGCAGGCGGTGCTCGAGGGTGGCGTACGCCTTCTCCACCGTCCTGGCCTTGGTGCGCACCGAGCGGGGCACCCAGTCGATCGTCCGCAGCTCGTCGATGATCGCCCCCCTTATCCGGGTGATGGCGTAGGTCTCGAACTTGATGCCGCGGCTGGTGTCGAACTTGTCGATGGCGTCGATCAGCCCGAAGATCCCCGAAGACACCAGATCGCCCTGATCGACCGAATGGGGCAAACCTGAGGCGACCCGGCCGGCGACGTACTTGACCAGCGGCGAATAGTGGACGATGAGGCGATCGCGAGCGGCGGGGGCGGCGGTCTGCTTGTAGTCGTCCCAGATCCGAGAGATCGCCTCCGGGTCGTCGTTGTCGGTGATCACGGGTGCCCCGCCTACCCTCAAGTTGGGGTGCGCTCCTGCACGTGCAGGAGGTGCTCCTTCGGCCCCTGAGTGTAGACCCGGGTTGCTGCTCCGGCCGGCCCACTGCGGGGGCTGCCGTGCTCCCGACGGTCCGGCCAGCAGCACCGGCCTCACGAGCACGGCCCTCACCGCCCGCCGCCCGATCGACGAGACCAGCAGCCGGGACCGGCCTCCACAAGCCCGGCCGCGGCCAGCCGGTGCAGCGCGGTGAGCGCCGGCCCCAGCCCCACCGCGGCGCAAGTCACCACCTCGTCGGTGGGAGTGGAGGCGAACCCGACGGCGTCGAGGACCGCGGCGTCGGTTCCCCCGACCACACCGGTGGGGGTCCCGCCCGAGGTGGGCAGCAGCGGCGACCGCCCCAGCCCGAGGGCCACCAGGACGTCACCCGCGTCGCGCACCACCAGCGCCTGGTCGGCCAGGAGGGCGTTGGTGCCCGCGCTGGCCGGGCTGCGCACCGGTCCGGGGACCGCCCCGACGGTGCGCCCCCGCTCGATGGCGGCGTCAACGGTGTGCAGCGAGCCGCCCCGATCGTGGCTCTCCACCACCACCACGACGTCGGCCAGGGCGGCGATGATCCGGTTCCGGGCCGGGAACCGCCAGCGCTCGGGCGGGGTGCCGAGCGGGGCCTCGCTGAGCACCACGCCGGCGGCGGCCACCTCGTCGAACAGCACGGCGTGCGACGGCGGGTAGGTGACGTCGACCCCGCCGGCCACGACCCCGACCGGGCCGCCGGCACCGGGCCCGGCGGCGAGGGCGCCGCGATGGGCCGCAGCATCGATACCGAGCGCCAGCCCCGACACCACCGCCACGCCAGCGTCGGCCAGATCCCGGCCGAGATCGTGGCCGGTCCGGCGCCCCTCCCCCGTGCAGGAGCGGGTGCCGACGATGGCGCAGGCCGGCCCGGCCAGGGCCGCCGGGTCGCCCCGGGTACAGAGCAGGGCGGGGGGCTCGGGGTCGTCGACCAGACGGGCCGGCCACCCCGGGTGCCACGGGGTGAGGAGTGCCACCCCGGCGGCCCGGTGCCGGGCCAGCAGCTCGTGGGGCTCGAGGTGGCGGGCCTGCGCGGCCCACCTGGCCGCCCGGCTGCGGGGATCGCGGCCGAGGACGGCGGCGACCGCCGGGTGGTCGGCCGAGGCGCCGGCCTCAACCACGGCCCAGGCCGCCGCAGGCTCACCGTGGACCTCGAGCAGGGCGGCGAGGCGGCGCGGCCCCATCCCGGCGAGACCGGCCAAGGCGGCGAGGAAGCCCTCCTGGGCCACCACACCGCTCGGGTTCGGGCCTCCGGCCGCCAGCGTCGGCGTCTGGTCCCTGGGTGTCATGACGCCACCTGGAGAGCGGCCAGCTCGGCGCGCAGGCCGAGGGCGGTGCCCACCTGCTCCTCGGTCAGGGGTGGGTCGGCGCCTTCCAGGTCGGCGAGGGTGAGGGCGACCCGTCGGATCCGGTGCAGCCCCCGGGCCGAGAGCCCGCCCCGAGCGAGGAGGTCGGCCAGGAGCCGGCGGCCCGCCCGGTCGAGGGGGGCCACCTCGTCGAGCCGGGATCCGGGCACCAGGGCGTTCACCGTCGTGCCCCGGCCGGCGGAGCGGCGCCGGGCGGCGGCCACCCGGGCCGCGACGCAGGCCGTCGACTCGCCCGCCTCCGAGCCCAGCAGCTCGTCGGGATCGGCCCGGGGCACGTGCAGGCGCAGGTCGAACCGGTCGAGGAGGGGCCCCGACAGTCGCCGGGCGTAGCGCAGCCGCTCGCCCACCTGGCAACGGCACCTGCTGCTGCCCGCCTCGCCGCAGGGGCAGGGGTTCATGGCCGCCACCAGCAGGAACCGGGCCGGCAGGGTGGCCGAGCCGACGGCCCGGTGGATCCGGATGACCCCCTCCTCGAGGGGCTGGCGGAGGCAGTCGAGGACGACCGGCCGCTGCTCTCCCAGCTCGTCGAGGAACAGGACGCCGCGATGGGCGAGCGAGATGGAGCCGGGGCGCAGCTGGCTGCTGCCCCCGCCGATCAGGGCCACCGCCGAGGCCGTGGTGTGGGGTGCCTCGTAGGGCGGGAGGCTGACCAGCCCGGTGCCGGCGGGCAGCACCCCGGCGGCCGAGTGGATCTTGGTGACCTCGAGGGCCTCGCTCGGGCGCAACGGGGGCAGCAGGCCGGGCAGGCGCTCGGCCAGCATCGTCTTGCCCCCACCCGGAGGCCCGGTGAGCAGCAGGTGGTGACCGCCGGCGGCCGCCACCTCGAGCGCCTTGCGGGCGATGGCCTGTCCCCGGACCTCCGCGAGGTCGGGGCCGGCCGGGCGGCGGCGGCGGGCTGGCTTGGCCATCGGCAGAGGCCACGGAGACTCGCCCCGCAGGGCGCGCACCAGATCGGCCAGGTGGCCGATCCCGACGACCTCGTCGGTGGCCAGCCGGGCGTCGGCCAGCTGGCCGGCCGGCACGACCAGCGGGTTGCCGGCCGCGGCTTCGGCCAGGGGCACCACCCCGACGACAGGGCGGACGGCACCATCGAGCCCGAGCTCGCCGAGGAAGGCGTAGCCGGCGACCGAGCCGGCCGGGAGCTGGTCGGAGGCCAGCAGGATGCCGACCGCCATGGCCAGATCGATGGCCGAGCCCCGCTTCTTCTGCCACGCCGGCGACAGGTTGATCGTCACCCGCATGTTCGGCCACTCGAGCCCGCACGAGGCGAAGGCGGCCCGTACCCGCTCCTTGGCCTCCCGGCAGGTGGCATCGGGCCCGCCCACCACGGTCGTGCACGGCAGCCCGGCGTGGACCTGCACCTCGATGGTGACCGGGTCGGCATCGACGCCGAACAGGCTGGCGGTCGGGATGCAGGCGAGCACGCGACGCTTCCTCCGGGAGTGGGCGGGAGGAGCACTCCGCCCCGTTTCGGGCCGCTGCTCGAGGCGCCGTGGCGCTGCGGGGAACCCTAGCAGCGGGTGAGACATCGAGAGAGAGGGAAGATCGTCGGGAAGCGGCCGGTCGGGCCCACCACCACCCCTGAGGGACACTGAACGCGTGGGATTCGACGCCACCCGTCAGCAGCGCCGCCGCCGCTCCGACGTCTGGATCGTGGTGGCTGCCGTCGCGGTGTGCGTGCTGCTCCTCCTCTGGGCCCTGCTCGGCTGACCCGCGTGCAGGGCGACCAGCTGGACGTCCGCTTCGTCCACCCGTTCCAGGCGCTGAAGACCTACCGGTGCCCCGGGTGCGACCACGAGATCGCCCCGGGCACCGGGCACGTGGTCGTGGTGCCCCGACTGGCCCCGGAGGACCGCCGCCACTGGCACCGCCCGTGCTGGGAGCACCGCCGGACCCGCCGGCCCACCCGCCGCCGCTGAGCGCCCCACGAGGGCAGGGCTCAGAAGGCCCCCTCGACCACCTCGAAGCGGCCGGCGTCCCAGGCGGCCACGTCGAAGCGCACCCCGGCGCGGCCGCTGCGGTGGTCGGCCAACCAGGCGCCGGCCAGGCGGCGGAGGCGGGCCTGCTTGTGCCGGCCGACGGCCTCGGCCGCCGACCCGAAGCGGGCGCTGCGCCTGGCCTTCACCTCGCAGAACACCACCAGCCGGTCGCAGCGGCGAACAGCGACGAGGTCGACCTCCCCCTCGCGGCACCGCCAGTTCCGCGCCACCACGTCGTACCCATGGGCCTGGTACCACGACGCCGCCCGCTCCTCGACAGCCCGCCCCAGCGCGATCCGCTCGAAGGTCACCCCCGAAGCATCCACACCACCGTGACACCCGGCCTCCGGCCCGCCCCGCCACGGCACTCGGCCAAGTGGCCGAGCCAAGCGAGGTGCCCGAACAGAACAGAACCTCTCACAGGCGGCCGTAGCGGCGATAGACCGGATCTGCTGGAGCCCGCCGCCGCCGCACCATGCAGCCGTGGCGGCGAAGATCCCGCAACAACGGCGGGACCCGCCGCGAGCCCGAGGTTCGCCGCCACGCAGTTCGAGGCGAAGCCTCCAGAGGCGAAGCCTCCGAGAAGCCTCAGCCTTCTTTCTCGGGGACCTCTTCGATGTTGACGTCCTTGAAGGTGACGACCCGGACGTGCTGGACGAAGCGGGCCGGGCGGTACATGTCCCAGACCCAGGCGTCCTCGAGCTCGATCTCGAACCAGGTTCGGCCGCCCTCCGCCTTGGCCGCCATCTTCACGTCGTTGGCCAGGTAGAAGCGCCGTTCGGTCTCCACCACGTAGCGGAACATGGGGAGGACGGCCTTGTACTCCTGGTAGAGCTGGAGCTCGATCTCCGTTTCATACCGCTCGAGGTCCTCAGCGCTCACGGCGACCTCCCGCTCGACGATGGACGAGGACTGTACCTGGCCGTCACAGCCAGCAGGCGCCTCCCAGGGGCCAGACCTTGACCACGGCCCGGCCCACCACGCTCGACCGCTCGATCGGGCCGAACCTGCGGCTGTCGAAGGAGGAGCCCCGGTTATCGCCCAGGACGAAGAGCTCGCCCTTCGGCACGGTCACCTCGGCGAAGTCGTCGGTGGCCAGGCCGACCGGGAGGTAGGGCTCGACCAGGCGGCGGTCGTCGACGAAGAGGCTGCCGCCCCGGCCGGCCACCCGCTCGCCGGGCAGGCCGATGACCCTCTTGACGTACTCGGTGGTGGTCGGCTTCACCACGTTGACGCCCTCGAGCACGGCCCGGAGCACCCGGGACGGCAGCGCCCCGGGATCCTCGTCCGGCTCGACGTCGTCCGGGGCGTCGAAGACGATCACGTCGCCCCGCCGCACCCCGTGGAGGCGGTAGGAGAGCTTGGAGACGACGATCCGGTCCTGCACCTCGAGCTGGGGCGCCATCGACAGGCTGGGGATGTAGAAGGCCTGGGCTACCAGGGTCCGCAGAAGGGTGGTGATCACCACGATGGCGACCACCAGCACCGCCGCGTCGAGGGCCAGCCGCCGGGCCCGGCTGCGACCCTTGCCGGTCGAGGTGACCGCCACAGGCGAGGAGACGCCCTAGCGGGCGGTCCGCTTCTCCTTGATCTTGGCTGCCTTCCCGCGCAGGTCGCGCAGGTAGTAGAGCTTGGCCCGCCGCACGTTGCCGTGGCGGGTGACCTCGATCTTCTGGATCACCGGCGAGTGGACGGGGAAGATGCGCTCGACGCCCACCCCGTAGCTGACCTTGCGCACGGTGAAGGTCTCGCGCACCCCGGAGCCCGAGCGGGCGATCACGTCGCCCTGAAAGACCTGGACCCGCTCCTTGGCGCCCTCGACCACCCGGACGTGGACCTTCAGGTTGTCGCCGGGCGAGAAGGCCGGCACGTCGTCTCGGAGGCTGGCGCGGTCGACGAGGTCGGTGGGGTTCATGGTGAAGGCTCCTGGCGCCAAAGCGGGAGAGAGGGCGACCTGGCAACCTAGCGCGGCCGGAGAGTCGACAGCCAGCCGACGAAGGCTATGCAGAGCCGTCGAGAGCCTGCTGAACCTGCTCGAGGAGGTCGTGCTCGGCCAGCGTGGCACGGTCGGCGCTGCTCAGCCCGCCCCGGGCGTCGATCAGGTCGGGACGCCGCTCGGCGGTGCGCAGGAGGGCCTGGGCGTGGCGCCAGCGGGTGATGCGGGCGTGGTCGCCCGAGCGGAGCACCTCCGGCACCTCGTGGCCCTGGAACGAGGCAGGCCGGGTGAAGTGTGGGTGCTCCAGCAGGCCGGCGGCGCCGAAGCTCTCCTCGCCGGCCGAGGCGGCGTTGCCCATGACCCCGGGGAGGAGGCGGGTGACGGCCTCGACCACCACGCAGGCCGCCACCTCGCCGCCGCCGAGCACGTAGTCGCCGATCGACAGCTCGCCGTCGCACAGCTGGTCGCTGATCCGGGCGTCGACGCCCTCGTAGCGGCCGCACAGCAGGGAGAAGCCGGGGCCCGAGGCGAGGTGCTCGGCCACCCGCTGGTCGAGCCGGACCCCGGCCGGGCCGAGGAGCAGCAGCGGGCGGGGGGGCTCGACGGCCTCGACAGCGGCGAAGACCGGCTCGGGCCGCAGCACCATCCCGGCCCCCCCGCCGTAGGGCGTGTCGTCGACCGAGCGGTGGGGGCCGGTGGCGTGGGCCCGCAGGTCGTGGACCCGCAGGTCGATGGCCCCGCTGAGACGGGCCTTGCCCAGCAGGCTGAACCAGCCGAACCCGTCGACCAGGTCGGGGAAGATGGTGAAGACGTCGATGCGCATGAGGTGCGGGCATCGTCGCACACGGGTGCCCGCCGGGCTCGCTGGGTAGGTCCCGGAGGTGTCCGAGGAAACGCCCGCGCCGCGCGTCGTGGCGGACCGCTACGTCCTGCGGTCGGTGCGGGGGCGCGGTGGGATGGGGACGGTGTGGGAGGCCGAGGACCGGCTGCTCGAGCGGCGGGTGGCGGTGAAGGAGGTGCTGCTGCGGGACCGGGGCGCCCTGGGCGACGAGAGCACGCTGCGCCAGCGGGTGCTGCGCGAGGCCCGGGTGGCAGCCCGGGTCAGCCACCCCAACCTGGTAGCCATCTACGACGTGGTCGACGGCGGCGACCGGGTGTTCCTGGTGCAGGAGTACGTCGACGCCCCCACGCTGCACGACGTGGTGGGCTCCGACGGCCCCCTCAGCCCGGGCACCGCCGCCGGCCTCGGCCGCCAGGTGCTGGGCGCCCTGGTGGCCCTCCACGACGCCGGGGTGGTGCACCGCGACGTCAAGCCGAGCAACGTCCTGGTGACGCCGGGCGGCGGTGTGAAGGTGGCCGACTTCGGCATCGCCCTGATGGAGGGCGACCAGGACCTGACGCTGGCCGGAAGCGTCCTCGGCTCCCCGGGCTACCTGGCACCCGAGCAGGCCTCGGGCCGGAGGGCTGAGCCGGCCTCGGACCTGTGGGCCTTCGGGGCCACGCTCTGGTTCGCGGTGGAGGGCCGGGGCCCCTACGGCGACAGCCCCGGCCTGGCCGCCCTGGGCGAGGTGGTGCACGGGCCCGTGCCGGTGGCCGCCGGCGCCGGGGCGCTGGCCCCGGTCATCGAGGCGTGCCTGCGCAAGGACCCAGCCGCCCGGGCCACCCCTCAGGCGCTGGCCCGCCTGCTCGACGAGGCGGCCGCCGGCCCGCCGGCGGGCCCGGCCCCGCCCACCGTGGCCGCCCCGGCCCTGACCGCGCCCAGCCCGCCTGTGCCCGTTGCTCCCCCGCCGCCGGCCGCTCCCCCGCCGCCGCCCAGGCCGCCGCCGCCGGCTCCCGCCGCCCCCGGGCCACCGCTCCCCCCGCGCCGCCCACCGGACCGGTCCGCCCCCCGCCCGTGGCTGCTGGCGCTGGGAGCAGCCGGGGTGCTCGTCGCCCTGGTGGCCGCCGGCCTGGCCCTGGCCGGCGGCGGGGATCCGGCGCAGACGACCTCCCCCACCACGACGGCCTCGATCAAGGGGGCAGCGGCCTCGACGACCGTGGCCCGGGGGCCGACCTCGACCCTGGCTCAGTCGGGCTCGGCCACGCCCGGCCCCGGCGGCACGCCAGCCGGCGTCAGCCGCCACGTCGACGCCGAGGCCGGCTACAGCGTGGCCTACCCGAGCGGGTGGCAGGTGCGAAAGCTCGACGCCACCCGCACCGACCTCATCGACCCGGCGACCGGCACCTACCTGCGGGTCGACTGGACCAAGGACCCGGCCGACCCCCTCGAGGCGTGGCAGCGCTCCAGCAAGGCGTTCGGGTCGAGCCACCAGGGCTACCAGGAGATCCGGGTCGCCGAGACCGAGTTCCAGGGCTTCCCCGGCGCCATCTGGGAGTACCGCTACGACGCCGGCGGGGGCCGCCTGCACGCCTCCAACCTCACCTTCGTGACCAGCGAGCAGCGGGCCTACGCCCTCAACTTCCAGACCGCCGACAGCCGCTGGGACGCCAGCGACGGCCTCCGCGACCAGCTCGAGGGCTCGTTTCAGGTTACCGCGCCAGCCAAGAAGAAGGGCGACGACAAGGACGACTGACCCCGCCTCTACAGGTCGAACAGGCCCTCGGGCACGTCCACCAGGATGCGGCCCGGCTCGTGGCCCACCACGAAGGTGACGGGCACCAGGTGGCCGGTGTCGAGGAGGAGGAGGTCGGCGGCCACGCCCTCGTGGACCTCGCTCACGGTCCCCCGCTCGCCGCCGTCCTGGTCGACCACCACCGAGCCCAGCAGCTCGTGCACCCACAGCTCGTCGGGGTCGGCGATGGCCTCGGCCCGCAGGATCGCCCCGGGCAGCGCCTCGGCTGCGCTGCGGTCGGCCACCTCGGCGTACTTCACAACCCAGTCCTCGCCGGCGAGGTGGCGGGTCCGCTCCACGGTGAGCGGCCCGCGTGGGCCCGCGACCGCCGCTCCGGCCGCCCGTCGCTCGGGCCGGTCGGAGGTGAAGCGGACGACCACCTCGCCCCGCACGCCGTGGGCCCGCAGGACCCGGCCGACCTCCAGGACCTGTGGCTCGCCCAACGGCGGCTCGCTCAAAGGAGCGCCTTCAGTCGTCTATGGCGACGTTGGCCTCGACGCCGTCGCGGGCGCCGGCGGCCCGCACCACGGTGCGCATGGCCTGCACCACGCGGCCCCGTCGGCCGATGACCTTGCCCATGTCCTCGGGGGCGACGTTCAGGTGCAGCTCGATGCCGCGGCGGCGCTCCTCGACCTCGACCGAGATGGCGTCGGGGTCGTCCACGATGTGGCGCACCACGTACTCGAGGACGGCCTGGGCTGTCCCCCCGCCGCCGCCGCCCTCGGCCGCGTCGTCGACCTCGACCTCGGGATCGAGGTTGCTCATGTGGAGGTCTTGGAGGCGGCCTTGCCCTCCTCGAAGGTGGCCCACGTGCCCGTCTGGGTCAGCAGCTTGCGCACCCGGTCGGTGGGCTGGGCCCCGTTGCGCAGGTAGCCGAGCGCCTTGTCGCCGTCGATCAGCACCCGGCTCGGGTCCTGGCGGGGCTCGTAGGTGCCGATGATCTCGATGAACCGGCCGTCGCGGGGCGAGCGGCTGTCGGCTGCCACCACCCGGTAGGTCGGCTGCTTGGTCTTGCCCATTCGCATCAGGCGGAGCTTCACGGCCATGGGTTCAGGTTCTCTCTCTCATCGGGTTCTCTTGGGGGTCGTTCGACCGCCCTTTTTGCTCTTCTTTGTCTTGCGCATGCCGAGCCCCATCGGGAGGCTCTTCATCTGCCGCTGCACCTCTTTGAACTGCTTCAGGAGCAGGTTGATCTCCGAGGTGGTGACCCCGCTGCCGTTGGCGATGCGGAGCTTGCGGCTGCCGTTGATCAGATCAGGTTCGCGCCGCTCCTTGGTGGTCATCGAGTGGATCATCCCCTCGATGCGGGCCAGCTCGCGCTCGTCGATGTCGGCGTCGCGCAGCTCCTTGGGCACCCCGGGCATCATGGCGATCAGGCCCTTCATCGGCCCCATCTTCTTGACCGCCTGCATCTGCTCCAGGAAGTCCTCGAAGGTGAAGCGGCCGGCCAGGAGGTTCTCGGCCGCCGCCTCGGCGCTGTCCTGGTCGAAGTGCTCTTCGGCCTTGGCGATGAGCCCGAGGATGTCGCCCATCCCGAGGATGCGGCCGGCCATCCGGTCGGCGTCGAACCGGTCGAAGTCCTCGAGGCGCTCGCCGATCGAGGCGAAGGCGATGGGCTTGCCCACCACCTCCTTGACGCTGAGGGCGGCGCCGCCGCGGGCGTCACCGTCGAGCTTGGTGAGGATGACCCCGTCGAGGGCCAGAGCGTCGTTGAAGGCCTCAGCGGTGCTCACCGACTCCTGGCCGATCATGGCGTCGATGACCAGGAAGGTGTAGTGGGGCTCGACGGCGGTCGAGATGTCCTTCACCTGCTGCATCAGCTCGGCGTCGATGCTGAGGCGGCCGGCGGTGTCGACGATGAGCACGTCCTTGCCCAGCCGGCGGGCCTCCTCCAGGCTGGCCCGGGCCACCGACACCGGGTCGCTGGCCTGGGAGAAGACGGGCACGCCGATCTGGCCGCCCAGGACCCGCAGCTGCTCGACGGCGGCGGGGCGCTGGAGGTCGGCGCCCACGAGCAGGGGGTTGCGCCCCTCCTTCTTGAACCAACGGGCCAGCTTGGCCGCGTTGGTGGTCTTGCCGGCGCCCTGTAGGCCGGCGAGCAGCACGACCGTGGGGGGCTTGGAGGCGTAGGCGATCTTCAGTCCCGGCCCGCCCAGGACGTTGACCAGCTCGGCGTTGACCCGCTTGACGATCTGCTGCTCGGGCGACAGCGCCTTCGACAGCTCGGCCCCGACCAGGTCCTCCTTGATGCGGGCCACCATCTGGCGGGCCACCCGGAAGTTGACGTCGGCCTCGAGGAGCGCCTGGCGGATCTCCCGCATGACCTCGTCGATGTCGGCCTCGCTGAGACGACCGCCCTTGCGCAGACGCGAGAAGATGTCCTCGAAGCGGTCAGTCAGCGATTCGAACATGGGCGGTCGGCCATCCTACCGGAGGCCGCCCGCAGGGCTGACTACTCGCTGAAGAGGGCGTCGACGAACTCGTCGGGGTCGAAGTCGACCAGGTCATCCGCAGTCTCGCCCAGGCCCACCAGCTTGATGGGGATGCCGAGCTCGGTCTGGATGGCCAGGGCAATGCCGCCCTTGGCCGTCCCGTCGAGCTTGGTGAGGACGACCCCCGTCAGCTCCACCGCCTCGGTGAACTGCTTGGCCTGGACCAGGCCGTTCTGGCCGGTGGTGGCGTCGAGGACGAGCAGCACCTCGGTGACCTGGCCCTCGGCCTTGTCGGCCACCCGTCGCACCTTCTTCAGCTCCTCCATCAGGTTGACCTTGGTGTGGAGGCGGCCGGCGGTGTCGCCCAGCACCAGGTCCTTCTTGCGGGCGGCGGCGGCGGAGATGGCGTCGAAGACGATCGAGCCAGGGTCGGCGCCCTCGGCGCCCCGGATGATGTCGGCGCCGGCCCGCTCGGCCCACACCTGCAGCTGGTCGGCGGCGGCGGCCCGGAAGGTGTCGCCGGCGGCCATCACCACGGTTCGGCCCAGGGCGGCCTGGGCCTTGGCCACCTTTCCGATGGTGGTGGTCTTGCCCACCCCGTTCACGCCCACGAACAGCCAGACGTTGGGCGGTCCGGGCTCGAAGCGCAGACCACGGTCGGTGCTGGCCAGCGACTTCTTCAGGTCCTCCTTCAGGATCTCCAGCAGCTGGGCGCCCTCGGTGACGTTCTCGGCGGCGGCCCGGGCCCGCAGCGCCTCGAGCAGCCGGTTGGTGGTGGCCACCCCGACATCGGCCCGGATCAGCACCTCCTCGAGGTCCTCCCAGGTCTCCTCCGACACCTTCCGGCCCCGGATTCCCTGCAGGTAGCCGGCGAACAGCCCTCGGGCCTTGGACAGCCGGTCCCGGAAGCGGGGCCGGCGGGCCGGCTCGACCTCGACGTCCGGCTCGATGACCGCCTCGATGCCGGGCTCCAGCTCGACGACGGTTTGCACCTCGACGTCCGGCCCGACCTCGGCCAGCGCCTCCTCGACCCGCTCGGCCAGGTCGGCCGGCACCTCCTCGACCCGGTCCTCGACCGCGGTACCCCCGCCGCTCGGCTTGAGGATGGGGGTCCCAGGTGGCTCGAGCTCGGGCCCTCGGCTCCGGTTGCGGGTCGCCGCGAAGGTGGCGCCACCGACAACGAGGACGGCCAGGATGACGATCAGAAGGATGGGCTCCATACCGGCCGAGACCCTACGAGAACCCCCGCCCCTCGATCGCCTCGGGATCTGGTGCCGCGGCGCCCGCCTCCTTCCGACCGGGCGGGCTCAGGCGCCGGCGCGCACCCGCTCGCTGACCACCCGGGACGAGCCGCCGGGCTGCATGGTGACGCCGTAGAGGCAGTCGGCGGCCTCCATCGTTCGCTTCTGGTGGCTGACGATGAGGATCTGGGCCTCGGTGCGGAACTCGTCGAGCAGGCCGAGGAAGCGGTGGAGGTTGACGTCGTCGAGGGCCGCCTCGACCTCGTCCATCAGGTAGAAGGGCGACGGGCGGCTGCGGAACACCGCGAACAGCAGGGCCAGCGCCACCAGGCTGCGCTCGCCGCCCGAGAGCAACGCCAGTGACTTGACGTTCTTGCCCGACGGCTTGGCCTCGACCTCGATGCCGGTGTTGAGCAGGTCGTCGGGGTCGGTGAGGCGGAGGCGGCCGGTGCCGCCGGGGAACAGCCCGGTGAAGAGGTGGTCGAAGCTGGCCGACACATCCGCGTAGGCGGCGCTGAACACCTCGACGATCTCGAC
Source organism: Acidimicrobiales bacterium (assembly GCA_038255915.1). Lineage (GTDB taxonomy): Bacteria > Actinomycetota > Acidimicrobiia > Acidimicrobiales > JAUJNH01 > JAUJNH01. The sequence goes on from JBBSKY010000005.1 coordinate 28,635, forward strand.
GTCGATGGCCCGCACCACCTTGGCCAGCTCGCGGCGGCTCGACTTCACGTCGTCCAGTTCGGCCTCGAGGAAGTCGGCCCGCTCCTCCAGGCCGGTCAGCTCCTCCAGGGCCAGGGGGTTGACCGGGCCCATCAGCCGCAGGTCGCGCTCGAGGGCCTCGACCCGCCGCTCGGCGGTGGTCCCCTCGGGCAGCTCGGGCGCCGGGGCAGCCAGCGCCGCCTCGGGCTCGACCCGCAGCTCGCGGCGCAGGGTGTCAACGGCGGCCTCCAGACGGAGGCGGGTCTCGGCCTCGGTGACCTCGGCCCGCTGCTGGCGGTCGCGCACCTCGCTCAGGGCGAGGTCGGCCGCCTGCCGCTCGCCGCGCAGGCCGGCCAGGCGCTCGGTGGCCGCCCGGGTGAGGGCCGACTGGCGGGCCCGGCGCTCGCGCAGGCCGGCGAGCAGCCGCTCCAGCTCGTCGCCCCGCTGCTGGAGCTGGTCGGCCAGGGCACCAAGCGTGGCCGACTGGTCCTCCAACCCCAGGCGGCGGGCGCCGGCGTCGGCCCGCTCGGACTCGAAGCGGCGGAGCCGCTCCTCGACCTCGGCCTGGCGGCGGGTGAGGAAGCCCCGGCGCTCCTCCAGGCTGGTCGCCTTCACCGTGAGGTCCCGGCGGACGGCGGCCACGGCCCGCTCCTGGTCCTGGAGCCGCCCCCGGGCCGCCTGGCGGGCCAGCTTCTCCTCACCCCGGGCCGCCTCCTCGGCCTCGAGGGCGGGAAGCAGGTCGGCGAGCTCGGTGACCCGCGCCCCTTCCCGCTCCACCCGGGCGGCCAGCTCGTCGGCGTCGGCCCGCAGCGCCTGGGCCTCGGTGCCGACGTCGCGCTGCTCCCCCTCGACCCGTCCGAGGGCGGTGGTGGCCGCCGTGCGCCGGGCCGCGTTGTGCTGGACGGCCTCCTGGGCGGCCTCCAGCGCCCGCCGGGCCTGGTGCAGCAGGGTGCGGGCCTCGAGCCGGGCGGCGCCGGCGGCCTCGGCTGCGGCCACGGCGACTGCCGCCGCGCCGACCGCCTCGTCCAGCGACGCGCCGGTGGCGCCGCTGGCCCCGGTCCCGGTGCGCCAGGCGGTGGTGGCGAAGCGGTCGCCGCCCCGGGTGACCACGACGAGGTCGGGGCGCTCGAGGGCCAGGTCGAGCGCCTCCTCCCAGCCGCCCGGCACGCACACGGCCGAGGCGAGCAGCACGTCGAGGAGGGCGTCGAGCCCGGGCAGGCGGCTGCGGACGTGGGTGCGGACCGGCTCGATGCCGGGCACCTCGGGCAGGAAGGGCAGGGCGACCGAGGTGCCGGCGTCGGGCAGGGCGATCACCGCGCCGCCGGCCCGGCCGTCGGTGAGCGAGCGCAGGGCGGCTCGAGCCGACGCCGAACCGTCGACGACCACCGCAGCCACCGCCTCGCCGCAGGCCGCCTCGAAGGCGCCCTCGAAGCCCTCGTCCAGCTCGACCAGCTCCAGGAGGGTGCCCACCACGCCGGCCACCCCGGCCAGCCGCTCGGCGCCGGCCCGGGCCCGGGCCTCGTCGAGGGCGGCGGCCAGGGCCTCGGCCCTGGCCTCGGACCGGTGGCGCTCGGCCGCGGCCGCGTCGGTGGCGGCGTCGGCCTGGGCCAGGGCCTGGGCCAGGCCGGCCTGGCGGGAGGTGGCCTGGGCCAGGGCGTCGGCCAGATCGGACTCGGCGGCCGAGGCGGCCTCGGCCTCGGCCGCCAGCGCCGCCGCCTCGGTGGCCAGGCGGTCGGCCCGGGCGGCCAGGGCATCGAGGCGGGCGGTGGTCCTGGCGTGCTGCACCTGGGTGCGCTCGGCCCCCTGGCGGAGGGCGCCCAGCTCGCCTCGCACCTCGGCTGCGCTCAACGTCGGTTGCTGCTCGGGCGCCGCCGGCCACAGCTCGGCCTGGCCCCACGCCACCTCGAAGCGTTCCCGCTCGGCAGCCAGCTCGGCCTCGGCCCACTCCAGGGCCTGGGCCTCGGGCTCCTGGCCTCGGGCCGCCACCTCGACCTCGGCCAGCTCGGCGGCCAGGCGGGCGGCGTCGGCCTCGAGGCTGGCCGCCACGCTCTCGTCGGCCTGGGCCCGCAGGGCCCGTTCGATGCTGCGCCGCCGCTCGGCCACCACCCCGGCCAGGCCCAGGGCCCGCTCCCGCAGCGCCTCGGCCCGGGTGAGGTCGTCGGACAGGTCCTCCGACCCGGCGACCGCCGCCACCCCCGACACCTCCGCCTCGGCCTGGGTGACCTCGGCGTCGAGCCCGGCCAGGGTGTGGCGCAGCCCGGCCTCAGTGCGCCCCAGCTGGGCCCTGGCCTCCTCGGCGCCGGCCAGCCGCTGGCGAAGGGTGGCCAGCTCCCGCCCGGCGAGGTGGGTGCGCAGGGCGGCCAGCTCGGCCTCCACGCCGTCGCGGCGGCGGGCCGCGTCGGCCTGGCGACGCAGCGGCCCCAGCTGGCGGCGCACCTCGCGCACCAGGTCCTGGGCCCGCAGCAGGTCGGCCTCGGTGCTGTCCATGCGGCGCATGGCCTTCTCCCGCCGGCGCCGGTGCTTGAGGACCCCGGCGGCCTCCTCGATGATGCCGCGCCGCTCCTCGGGGCGGGCGTTGAGCACGGCGTCGAGCTGGCCCTGGTTGACGATCACGTGCTGGGTGCGGCCCACCCCGGAATCGGACAGCAGGTCCTGCACGTCGAGGAGGCGGCACGGGGCGCCGTTGATCTCGTACTCGCTGTCCCCGCTGCGGAACAGCCGGCGGGTGACCGTCACCTCGGTGAGGTCGAGGGCCAGGCGCCCGTCGGAGTTGTCGATGGTGAGGCTCACCTCCGCCCGGCCCAGCTGCTGGCGCCCGCTCGTCCCGGCGAAGATGACGTCGTCCATCTTGGTGCTGCGCACGCTCTTGGGCGACTGGCTGCCCAGCACCCAGGCCACGGCGTCGACGATGTTCGACTTGCCCGAGCCGTTCGGCCCCACCACCACGCACACCCCGGGCTCGAGGTCGAGCGTCACCGGGTCGGCGAAGGACTTGAACCCCTTCAGGGTCAGCTGTCGCAGGTGCATGCCGGGCCGAAGGCTACCGGGAGGCCTCAGGCGGAGACCCTCCGAGGGCGGTGTGCCGGAACTGGCGGATCCCCCTGTCGATGACCCACTCGTGGCCCCAGGTCACCATCGGCCGGGCCACGGCGGCGAAGGTGCGGAGGGCCCCCGCCGCCGGCGCCAGGTCGGAGACGACGTGGACCACGGTCGTCCAACCCTCGCCGGCCGACAGGTCGACCCGGGCCGTCCCCGTGATGTCCCCCTCGATGGTGGCCTCAATCGAACGCTCCGCCACCACCTCACCGATGGTGATCGTGAAGTGCAGCGAGTAGGGCAGTGGGGGCTGGACGTGGCATGACCACACATCGCCGGTCACCAGGCCGGCGGCGTGCAGGCTGCGCAGCCACGGCCACCACTGGGTGTAGGCACCGGTATGGGTCATCGCCTCCCACACCTCGGCGGGTGGTTTGGCGAAGACGATGCACCGATCGGTTCCGATCACCCCCGGCGACGCCGCCCACTAGACCTGGCAGCTGGGGCAGAAGAAGGTGCTGCGCTGGGCGAACTTGACCCGGGCGATGGTGGCCCGGCACCGCAGGCAGCGCTTGCCCTCCCGGGCGTAGACCTGGTGCTGCTCCTGGAACTTGCCGATGCGGCCGAACAGGTCGACGTACTGCTCGTCGGCCAGGCTCGATCCCCGGGCCTTGATGGCCTCGGTGAGCACCTCGGTCATGCCCCGCCACAGCCGGCGGGCCTCCTGGGGGCTGATCGATGCCGAGTCGCGGTCGTAGCGCAGCCCAGCGGCGAAGAGGATCTCGTCGGCATAGAGGTTGCCGATGCCGGCGATGAAGGTCTGGTCCATCAGCAGCGACTTCAGCTTGGCCTTGCGGGCCCGCACCATCAGGCCGAACTTCTCCCACGACATCGGGGTCTCGAGCGGGTCGAATCCGAGGTGGGCCAGCTCGGGGACCGTCGCCTCGAGGGCTTCGGGGGTGGTGACGAACAGCTCGCCGAAGGTGCGGGGGTCGACGAAGCGCACCTGCAGGGCGCCGGGCGGCGAGAAGGCGAGGACGGCGTGGGTGTGCTTGTCGAGCGGATCTTTCGGGGTGGCCTTCAGCAGCTGGCCGCTCATCCGCAGGTGGATGACGAGCACGTCGGGCCCGTCCAGCCGCACCACCAGGTACTTGCCCCGCCGGTCGACACCGAGGATCTTGCGGCCCTCGAGCCGCTCCTTGAACTCGGCCGGGCGGCGGCGCACCGTGCGCTGGCCGGTGACCGTCACCTCCTTCAGCTTCTTGCCCACGACCTCTTTCTCGAGGTCGCGGCGGATCGTCTCGACCTCCGGGAGCTCAGGCACCGTTCAGGCTCCGGGACGCGGAAGCGGAGGCCGCCTCCTCGGCGGCGGCCTCCTCGGACAGCACGGCCCACGCCTCGCGGGCGGCGGCCTGCTCGGCCTGCTTCTTCGACCGGCCCTCACCACCCTCCCACCGGCGCCCGTCGAGCACGACGGAGGCGACGAAGCGCTTGGCATGGTCGGGGCCCTCGTCAACCACCGAGTAGGAGGGCAGCCGCCCGAAGCGGCTCGATGCCAGCTCCTGGAGACGGGTCTTGTGGTCCTGGCCGCCCGGCCCGGCGGTGGCCTCGATGATCCGGTCGCCGAGGAGGCGCAGCACCAGGTCCCGGGCCGCCAGCCAGCCGCCGTCGAGGTAGGTGGCTCCGATCAACGCCTCCATGGCGTCGGCCAGGATGGACGGCTTCTCGCTGCCGCCGCTGGTGCCCTCACCCTTGCCCAGCAGCAGGGCGCGGCCCACATCGAGCTCGGCGGCCACCTCGGCCAGGGTGGCCGAGCTCACGACCGCGGCCCGCACCTTGGCCAGCTGGCCCTCGGGCAGCTCGGGATCGCGGCCGAAGATGTGGTCGGTGACCACCAGGCCGAGGACGGCGTCGCCCAGGAACTCCAGCCGCTCGTTGGAGACCGCCGGGGGGTTCTCGGCGCACCAGGACCGGTGGGCCACCGCCCGCTCGAGCAGGGAGCGATCGACGAAGCCCCACCCCAACCGGTGGGCCAGGGCGTCGAGCTGCGCGTCGTGGCCGAGGCCGGACAGCGCCTACGCCCCGAGCTTGGCGACGACGTAGTCCACGGCGTCGCGCACCACCTTCAGGTCCTCGAGGTCCTCATCCTCGATGCGGAAGCCGACCGATCGCTCGCTGAGGTCCTCCTCCAGCGCCTCGACCAGCTCGATCAGGGCCAGGCTGTCGGCGTCGAGGTCGTCGGCGAACGAGGCGCCCTCGGTGATCTTGGCCGGCTCGATCTCCAGGATCTCGGCCAGGCTGTCCTGGATCAACTTGAAGACCTCATCGCGGCTCATGGGGTTTCCACTCACATGGGTCTCGGCAGGCACGGCCGGATCATAGCCAGCCCGGGGCTACGCCTCGGGGACCGGCGGGGGGCGGATGGCCCGACGGATGGCTCCGACCAGGTCGGCCTCCACCATGTCGTTGGCGGTGCGGACGGCGTTGACGATCGCCGTGGCCGACGACGAGCCGTGGCTGATGATGCACAGGCCCTCGGTGCCGAGGAGCATCGCTCCCCCGTGGCTCTCGGGGTCCAGCTCGTCATAGAGGGCGACGAACGCGGGCAGCAGCGACTCGCTGGCTGCCCGGGCCTCCTCGCTGCCGAGGAGGATGCCCATCACCGCCTTGGAGAGGGTGCGCATGCCGCCCTCCAGGGCCTTCAGGGTGACGTTGCCGGTGAACCCGTCGGTGACGCACACGTCGACGGCGTCGGACATGACGTCGCGGCCCTCGACGTTGCCGAGGAAGCTGAGGCCCGGCTCGTCGACGAGCAGGGCGTGGGCCTCCTTGCGCAGCGTGCCGCCCTTACTGGGCTCCTCGCCGATCGACAGCAGGCCGACCCGCGGCTCGGCCACCCCGTAACGAGCCTTGAAGTAGGCCGATCCCATGTGGGCGAACTGCACCAGCATCTCGGCGCTGCACTCGACGTTGGCGCCGGCGTCCAGCAGGGCCGTCGGGGTGGCGGCGCCCGGCACCGGGATCGGGGTCACGATCGCCGGCCGCACAACACCCTTGATGCGCCCGGTGCGCAGCAGGGCCGAGGCCATGGCCGCCCCGGTGTTGCCGGCCGACACCATGGCCGAGGCCCGCCCGTCGCGCACGGCCTCGGCCAGGCGCACGAGCGAGCTGTCCTTCTTGGTGCGCACGGCCATGGCGGGGTCCTCGGCCATGGCCACGACCTGGGAGGCGGCCAGCACCTCGAGGCCGCCGGTGTCAAGGCCCTCCAGGGCCTCGGGCCGGCCGACCAGCAGCACGTCGATGCCCAGCTCCGTCGCGGCCCGCACGCACCCGGCGACGATCTCGGCCGGGGCCTTGTCGCCGCCCATCACGTCGACGCCGACGGGCGTCACCTTCGGACCACGAGGGGGCTCGTCAAACCTCGATGGCCTGGCGGCCGTGGTACCAGCCGCACTCGCCGCACACGATGTGGGGCACCTTGGCCGATCCGCAGCGCGGACAGCTGCTGCGGGGCGGGGCGTCGAGCGTCCAGTTGCTGGCCCGGCGCATCCGGGTCTTCGACTTGGACTTCTTCTTCTTGGGGACGGCCACGGCGGCGCTCTCTCGCTTCCTTCTTCAGGATCTCTAGGGTTTCAGAACGTCGGGCTTTGCGAATCAGTGTGCTTCAGGTGTCGCGCAGGGCGTCGAGGGCTGCCCATCGCGGGTCTGGCGAGCTGATGTCGCAGCTGCACCGGGTCTCGTTGCGGTTGACCCCGCAGACGGGGCAGAGCCCCAGGCACCCATCCTCGCACAGGGGGGCCGGGGGAAGTTGCAGCAGGACAGCATCGCGCACCAGGAGCCCAAGGTCGACCTGGGAGCCCTTCAGGGCGTAGGTCTCCTCGCCGTCGGAGGTCGGCTCGTACACCTCACGGACCCAGGCCTTCACCTCGCCGGCGGCGTCGCCCAGGCACCGGCGGCACTGCCCGGTCCAGGGGGCCCGGACCGTGGCGGTGACCACGACGTCGTCCGAGGCCCAGGCCAGCTCGGCGTCGACGGCCACCTCGTCTCCCTCGGCCACCGCCGAGGCCGACAGCGCCAGCCCTGGCAGACGGCCCGACCGCTCGACCCGCAGCACCGAGCCCGGCAGCTTGCGCAGCGGCGTCACGTCGACGACGAAGTCGTTCCCCCTGGCCACACGGCAGGCTACCGCCGGCGCGGCCCGGGACGCTCAGATGTCCTGGTCGAAGAAGCCCGGCTCGCTCGGGTCGTTCGGGCCGATGCCCATGCCGATCTGGCCCTCGGCCGCCGCCGGCTGGGGGGTCATCCGCAGCTTCTCCCGGCCGCCCGCCACCGTCTTGGCCGTGCGCTCGAGGACGATCTGGAAGCCCGCCAGCTTCTGGTCGCAGTAGTCCTCGGCCTCCATCCGCATGCGCCGGGCCTCGTCCTTGGCCGTCTCGACCAGCGAGGTGGCGGTGTGCTGGGCCTCGCGCACGATCTCGGTGCGCTGCACCATCCGCTCGGCCCCCACCCGGGCCGACTCGAGGATGTCGTCGGCCTCGCGCTGCACCTTGGCCAGGTACTCCTCGCGCTCCTTCAGCATGAACCGGGCGTGGCGCAGCTCCTGGGGGAGGCGGTCGAGGGCGTCGTCGAGCAGCTCGAGCACCTCCTCCTTCTCCACCCGCACGCTGGACGACAGCGGCAACGGCCGGGCATTGCCGATGAGCTCGATGACCCGCCGGACCAGCGTCTCGGTGTCGGGCGCGTCCTGGCCCTCGAAGACCCCGGTCACGATGTCTCCTGGTCGCTGCGGGCGGCCCTCCGCGGTGCGGGCGCCCGTCGAGTCGTGGGTCGAGCAGGAGCGCCTCGCCGGGCGCCCACCTCCGGGCCGTCCTCGCTCATAGCTGCTCACCGGCGCCGTAGCGCTCCCGTAGGCGGGCGGCCACGGCCTTGGGCACCATCGAGTCGATCCGGTCGGCGGCGCCGAACTTGACGAAGTCACGCACGTACTTGCTGGCCACGAAGCTGGAGGCCGTGGCGCAGGGGATGAGCACGGTCTCTATGCCCGCCACCGCCTTGTTCATCTGCGCCTGCTGCAGCTCGGACTCGAAGTCGGACACCACTCGCACCCCCTTCACGATCACCCCGGCACCCTCGTCGCGAGCAACGTCGACGGTCAGCTTGGTCATGGACACCACCCGGACGTTGTCAAGGCCGTTGCAGCTCTCCCGCACCAGATCCTGGCGCTCCTCGAGGTCGAAGAGGGGTTCGCCCTTGCCAGGGTTGCGGATGACGGCCACCACCAGCTGGTCGAACAGGACGGCGGCGATCTCGATGATCTCGAGGTGGCCGTTGTGGATCGGGTCGAAGGACCCGGGGAACAGCGCCGTCCTCAACGGTTCGGTTCCCCACCGGCGACCAGCACGCTCACCACGGTACCGCCGTAGCGCCGCGTCCTCAGCGATGCCCACCCGGTCGGGGGGGCGATCTCCCGATCCGATTCGGCCGCCACGGCGGTGGCGACGCCCGCCAGGGCGTGGAGCAGATCGGGCCATTGGTCCCATTGGTAGGGCGGGTCGACCAGGACCAGGTCGAGTGACGCCGGTGCCTGCCAGGCGGCCCACCGCACCAGGTCGTCCCGCACGAAGCCCACCGACCGGCCGTCCAGCCCGACGGCGGTCAGGTTGGCCCTGGCCACCTGCAGCGAGCGGGCGGCTGAGTCGACGAAGGCGCACGTCGCCGCCCCCCGGGACAGCGCCTCGATGCCCAGGGCCCCGCTGCCGCAGGCCAGGTCGGCCACCCGGAACCCGTCGAGCTCGCCGAGGTGGGCCTCCAGCATGGTGAACAGCGCCTCACGCACCCGGTCGGCGGTGGGCCGGACCCCGTCGCCCGGCGGCGCCGAGAGGCGGCGGCCCCTGGCCTCCCCGGCGATCACCCGCAACGGCGCGCCTGGGCGGGCATGCCGGGAAAGGTACCGCCGCCCGCAGGGGTGGGCCCGAGGAGGCGGTACCGTCGCCCGGTCGTGGACCTGCTCGCCCTGCGGTGGCTGCCCCTGGTGCCGTCAGGCGACGGGCGCTCCAGCGGCACCCTGGTCGGCGAGGTCGTGCCAGACGCCTCGTGGTCGGGCGCCCCCGGCTTCCTGCACGGGGGGATGGCCGCCGCCCTCCTCGACGACTGCATGGGCGGGCTCTCCCAGGCCCTCGACCGCATCGCCACCATCACCGCCACCCTCGACCTGCGTTTCCGCTGCCCCGTCCCCCTCGACGGCACCGCCGTGCGGGTCGAGGCGTGGCGCGACCAGGCCCAGCTGCGGCGGCGCAACCGGGTGCACGGACGCCTGCTTTTGGCCGACGGCTCCGCCGCGGTCGAGGCCACCGCCCTGATGCTCTCCACCGGCCAGGCCGTCTGATGGCCTGGGAGGGCGGGGCATTCGTGGCCGAGCCGGAGATCACCTGCATCGACTGCGGCGGGCCGGCCTACCTGCTCACCCCGCCCCCCGGGCCCGACGACCTGCCCTGGGCCGAGGGCGATCTGGTCGTCTACCGCTGTCGTGACTGCCACGACCGCTGGGACCTCGAGGTCCCAGCCATCGACCAGGGCTAGAGGTGCGGGCCCGCGCATTGGTGGTGGCCGTCCTGGTTGCGGTCGGCTCGCTGGCCGGCTGCGGCGGCGACGAGGAAGCGACACCGGGTGGGGTGGGGCCGATCAAGCCGCCGGAGGGCTTCGTCAAGCTCACGGGCACCGGCTTCACCATCGCCGCCCCCGAGACGTTGTCGCCCCAGAGCCAGAGGTCGACCAACGGCGAGCCCAAGCTGACGCTGAACGCCCGACCCCGCCGGGAGGGTGACGAACCGACCCTGGTGGCGGTGATCCGCGACTTGCGGCCCCAGATCTCGGTGCGCGACCAGATGACCCTGCTCGAGGAGGTCAAGCGCAAGGTGCAGGCCCGCGACGTCTTCCGGGAGGAGGTGCGCTGGCCCGGCGCCCGGCAGGCCTTCGTCGTCGGCTGGACCCAGGACCCGGCCGAGCCGCCCGCGGCCCCGCTCCAGCCGTCCCGCAACCTCCAGCTCGCCGTCCAGGTCTCCGACACCCTGATCATCAACGTCGTGGCCACCGCCCCGGCCGAGACCTTCGACGCCACCGAGGTCGCCACCGTCGTCCGCACCTTCCGCCTTGCCAAGGAGTCCTGAACCAGGGCGGCGTAGGTGTCGTAGCACGGGTGCTACGTTCCTGCCATGACTCGCGAGATCACCCAGCGTGAGCTACGCAACGAGAGCGGAGACATCATGCGCCGGCTCGACCAGGGCGAGAGCTTCGTCGTGACCCGCAACGGCGTCGCCGTGGGCGAGCTCAGCCCCGTCCGCCGGCGCCGCTTCGTCACCACGGCGGCGGCCATGGCCACCTTTGCCACGGCGCCACATGTCGACCACGAGCGGCTCCGAGCCGACCTCGACGCGGTCGCCAGCCAGGACCCGGCCCCCCGTGGTTGAGCCACCTCGCCCCCGACGCGGGCTGCTGGACACCTCGGTGGTCATCGACTTCGAGCGCTTGGACCCGGCGAACCTGCCGCTCGAGATCGCCGTCAGCACCCTCACGATCGCCGAGCTTGCCGCCGGGCCGCACGCCACCGCCGACCTCCAGGAGCGGGCGCGCCGCCAGGATCGCCTCCAACGCGTCGAAGCCGTCTTCGACCCGGTCCCCTTCGACGCCGAGGCGGCCCGGGCCTACGGTCGGGTCTACGCCGCCACCATCGCCGTCGGTCGCAAGGCACGTGGCCCACGTGCTGTCGACCTGCTCATCGCCGCCACGGCCAGTGCGGCAGGTCTTCCCCTCTACACCCGCAACGGCGACGACTTCGAGGGCCTCCGGGATGTGGTCGACATCGTCGTGGTGTGACCGCGACGCCCTCCTGTATCCGATAATCTGATGCCGTGAAGGAGATCACGGCCACCGACGCCGCCCGCGGGTTCTCGGCCCTGCTCGACGCAGTGGAGCTCCAGGGAGAGACGTTCGTCGTCACCCGGGGCGGCCGGAGCATCGCCCGCATCGAGGCCGCCACAGGAGCCTCCGGGGCCACGGTCAAAGCCCTGCTGCGACGCCGCCGGACCGATCCCGCCTGGGCCGACGACGTTCGTGAGGTGCGCACGGCCGCCGCGGTGCAGGAGCGGGCGTGGCCCGCCTGATCCTGGACACCACGTTTCTGGTGACCGCCGAGCGGAACCGCTCCCGCCTCGACGGCCTCCTGGCGGATGAAGATGACGTCGCCATCGCCGCCATCACCGCGGCCGAGCTGCTGGTGGGCGTCCACTTGGCCGACGACGCCCACCGGGAGGACCGAGCCGGGTTCGTCGACGACATCCTCGCCACCATCCCGACCCTGGGCTACGACCTCCCGGTGGCCCGCGCCCATGCCGAGCTGCTGGCCCACGTGCGCCGAACGGGCCGCCCCCGTGGCGCCCACGACCTGGTCATCGCCGCCACCGCCAGCGCCACGAGACGCATCGTCCTCTCGGCCGACGCCGGAGCCTTCGCCGATTTGCCCGGCGTGGCCCACCGGGGGTAGCCGTTGGGCGTCCCTCACAGCCCGGCCTCCCGACGCAGGGCGGCCCAGTGGCGGGCCCGGCGGGCCACGGGAAAGAGGTACACGAGCCCGGCCGAGGCCAGCATGGCGCCCATCACCACGTGAACGGTGGCCAGGATCACCAGACCGACGAGCGCCCCGACCAGGCCGACGCCGGCGTCGGCCAACAGAACGATGCGCCAGTTCGAGGCATAGGCGACCGAGTCGTCGTAGCGGGCCACAGTCAGCTCTTGAAGAGGTAGTCGGACTCGGTGGGGTCGACCAGCCACTCGACCTCGGCCTTGAGGGCGGGGAGGCGGTCGAGGCCGTGGCCGTCGGGGCCGACGAGGGCGAAGGCCACCTTGCGGGCCTCGGCCACCAGCGCCTTGTCGCGACGGAGGCTGGCCAGCTTGAGGTCGCTGCGGCCCTTCTGGCGGGTGCCGAGGATGGTGCCCTCGCCCCGCAGGTCGAGGTCGACCTCGGCCAGCTCGAAGCCGTCGGTGGTGCGGACCATGGCCCCGAGCCGCTCGGCCACGTCGTCGCTGAGGGGCTGGCCGGCCTCGTCGGTTCCGCCAAGCAGGTAGCAGCGGCTGGCGTGGGCGCCCCGGCCGACCCGGCCCCGCAGCTGGTGCAGCTGGGCCATGCCGAAGCGGTCGGCGTCCTCGACCACCATGACCGTGGCGTTGGGCACGTCGACCCCCACCTCGACCACGGTGGTGGCCACGAGGACGTCGACTTCGCCGGCCCGGAAGCGGGTCATCACCGCCTCCTTGTCGGCCGAGGGCATCTGCCCGTGGAGCAGGCCGAGGCGCAGGCCGGCCAGCTCCTCGGCCTCCAGCCGCCCGTGCTCGGCCACCGCCGAGGTGACCTGCAGCTTCTCGCTCTCCTCCACCAGTGGGCACACCACGAACGCCTGCCGGCCCTCGGCCACGGCCTGGCGCACCGCCCCCCAGGCCATGGCCACGTCCATCGGCGTCTGGGCCCACACCGTCCCGATGGGCGTGCGCCCCGGGGGCAGCTCGTCGAGGACAGTGACGTCGAGGTCGCCGAAGACCGTCATCGCCGCCGTGCGGGGGATCGGGGTGGCGGTCATCACCAGCAGGTCGGGGTCGATCTCGCCGCCCTTGCCCCGCAGCGCCGCCCGCTGCTCGACCCCGAACTTGTGCTGCTCGTCGACCACCACACAGCCCAGGTTGGCGAAGGACACGTGCTCGGTCAGCAAGGCATGGGTGCCCACGAGGATGTCGACCTCGCCCCGGGCCAGTGCGGGCAGCAGCTCGGCCCGCTCCTTCGCCGTGGTCTTGTGCGTCAGCAGCCGCAGGTTCACCTCGCGAGCGCCGAACAGGCTGCCCTCTTCGTCCACGGTGAGCCCGGCCAGCAGCGGGCGGATGGACAGGAGGTGCTGCTCGGCCAGCACCTCGGTGGGTGCCATCAGCGCCCCCTGCCAGCCCCCCTGCACGGCGGTGAGCAGCGCGGCCACCGCCACCGTGGTCTTCCCGCTGCCCACATCTCCCTGCAGCAGGCGGTGCATGGGCAGCTGCGAGGCCAGGTCGCGCTGCAGGGCGGTGACGGCCCGTCGCTGGGTGCCGGTCAGCTCGTAGGGCAGGCTGGCGAGGAACGCCTTCACCAGGCGGCCGCCGTCGGCCCCGACGGTGTGGGGGATCCCCCGGGCCGACCGCTCGTAGGCCCGCTTGCGCAGCACGAGGATGAGCTGGAGGCGCAACAGCTCGTCGAAGGCCAGGCGCTTGCGGGCGGCAAAGGCGGCGCCCATCGAGTCGGGCTCGTGAATGAGGTGGTACGCCCGGGTGCGGTCGACGACGTCGACCTGGTCGAGCACCGAGGCGGGTAATGGCTCCTCGAAGTCCCGGGCCCGCTGCAGCGCCTCGCGCACCGCCCTGCGGATCATCGAGGTCGTGAGCTCGCCCGACTGGGGGTAGACGGGCACGATGGCCCCGAGGTCGGCCGAGTCGCCCAGCAGGTCGATCACCGGGCCCACCATCTGCCGGGCGCCCCGGAACAGGTTCAGCTTGCCGAAGACGGTGATCTGCATCCCCGCCCGCAGCTGCTTGGCCCGCCACGGCTGGTTGAAGAAGGTGACGGTCATCGAGGCCGTGCCGTCGTGCACCACCACCTCGACCCGCCCCCGGCCCCTCCCCCGCACCGCCGGCACCAGGCGCACGGCCCGCACCGAGGCCATCACCAGCCCCTCCTCACCTGGCTGCAGATCGGCGATCCGGGCCTCCCGGGTGCGGTCGATCCACCGGCGCGGGTAGAGCATGAGCAGGTCGAGCACGCTCGCGACGTCCGCCTTGGCCAGCAGACCCGCCACCTTCGGAGACACCGCCTCGAGCTCGTCCACCGACTTCTCGGCCAGCGCCTGCAACGAGCGGCCCACGCCGGGGAATGGTACCCAGCCCACCGGCTGTTCTGGGGAACGTGCGTTCGGGCGCCGGCAGGAGGCGCGGAAGCCTGATCGAACAGCGCCTACTCGATGCTGAACAGGTAGGGGTAGAGGGGCTGGCCGCCGTGGTGGACCTCGGTCTCCACGTGGGGGAAGCGCTCGGCCAGCCAGCTCTCGATGCGGCGGGTGGCGCCGGTGGTGGCCCCGTCGCCCTCGATGAGGGTGACGATCTCGTGGCTGTCGTCGAGGAGCTTGCCGAGGAGCCCCTCGACGCACTCGTACAGGCTCGGGGCCACCACCGAGATGCGGTCGTCGCTCAGGCCGATCCAGTCGCCCTCGGCGATCGGCCCGGCCTCGGACCCGCTCCCCCGCACCGAGCGGGTGACCTCGCCGGTGATCACCCGGTCGGCAGCGGCGGCCATGCACCGGGCGTTGTGGTCGGCGTCGCCCTGCGGGTCGTAGTCGAGCAGGGCGGCGAAGCCCTCGGTGACGCTGGTGGTGGGCACCACCCGCACGACCTTGGTGGTGAGCGCCTCGACCTGGCGGGCCACGGCCACGATGTTCTGGTTGTTGGGCAGGAGGATCACCTCGCCGGCCGGGACGGCCTCGACGGCCTCGAGGAGGTCCTCGGTTGAGGGATTCATGGTCTGGCCGCCGGTGACGACCCGGTGCACCTTCAGGCTGTGGAAGATGCGGCGGATGCCGTCGCCCGAGGCCACGGCCACCACCGCGCAGGGCACGGGGTCGACCACCTCGGGGGCGCTCTCGACTGCCCCCTGGCGCACCCAGCGCTCCTCCTCGACCTGGTCGAGCAGGTCGGTGACCTTGATGCGGCGGGGCCGGCCGGTGTCCAGCGCCGCCTCGATGGCCTCACCGACGTCATCGGCGTGGATGTGGCAGTTCCACAGGCCGTCGCCGCCGACGACCACGATCGAGTCGCCCACCCCGCTCCACACGTCCTTGAAGGCGGGGATGAGGGCGTCGTCGGCCTCGAGGAGGAACATCACCTCATAGCGCAGCTCGGCGAGGTTGCTCTCCCCGGTGGCGGCGTGGGCGACCTCCGCCAGGGCGCCGAGGTCGACCTCACCCATCGTGTCGAGCATCCCCTCGGGCACCGGCGGCCGCTCGGGCAGGGGATCGCCGGCGACGACGTGGAGCAGGGCGTCGAGCAGGAGGCAGTAGCCCGCCCCGCCGGCATCGACCACCCCGGCCTGGGCCAGCACGGGCAGCTGGTCGGGGGTGCGGGCCAGCGCCGCCACCGCTTCGGTGCGGGTGGCCCGCAGCAGGCCCTCGAGGTCCTGGCCCGCCGCGGCCGCGTCCGCCGCCGCGGTCGAGCTGGCCCGCACCACCGACAGGATCGTGCCCTCCATGGGCCGGGACACCGCTCCGTCGGCCTGCTTGGAAGCGGTGGCGAGGCCGGCGGCCACGTCGGCGGGACCGGCGTCATCGAGGTCCTTCAGCGCCTCGGTGAAGCCCCGCAGGACCTGGCACAAGATGATGCCTGAGTTGCCGGATGCCCCCATCAGACTGCCGTAGGCGATGGCCCGGCACACCTCGGCGAGGGTGTCACCGGTGCCGTCGAGCTCGGCCACCACCCGCTCGACGGTGCCCAGCATGTTCTTGCCCGTGTCGCCGTCGGGTACGGGGTAGACGTTCAGCCGGTTCAGCGCCGGAGCGCAGCTGGCGAGGGCGTCCCGGAAGGCCACGACGACCGCTCTGAGGTCGGCGGCCGCCAGCCGGGTGGACGTCAACATGGGGTGCAATGCTAACCTTCCCCGGTTCCGTCCCCCCACCTGCACGAGGTGCTAAGCCCGATGGCTTCTGTCTGTCAGCTCTGCGGCAAGAAGCCGTCCTTCGGCATGTCGGTGTCGCACTCCCACGTCCGCACCAAGCGCCGCTGGAACCCCAACGTGCAGAAGGTGCGGGCCCTGGTCAACGGCTCTTCGATCCGCCTGTTCGCGTGCACCAGCTGCATCAAGGCCGGCCGGGTCACCAAGGTCCCGGTCCGCCAGATCCCCGCCCGGGACTGAGGGCCCTCGGTCCGCTTCGTCCGAAACGGGCGCCAAGGTTGGCGCTGGGTGGAGGTGGGGTAGTCAGACGCCATGTACATAGGCGTTGGAACTGTCGTCGTCATCCTCATCATCGTGGTCATCGTCCTGCTCTTGCGCCGTGGCCGCGTCTAGGCCGAACCCGCAGGTCGAGACGTGGGCAGGCCGGCGCCCTCGGCCCAGGCCCCCACGTCGCGGCCCTCGAGCGCGGCGGCCATGAGAGCGGGGAAGGCGTCCGGGGTGCAGGCGAAGCAGGGCACGCCGAGGGTGGCCAGCTGCGCCGCCATCTCGTCGTCGTGCGACGGCGCCCCGCTGTCGCTCAGGGCCAGCAGGCACACCACCGTCACCCCTGAGCGCATCAGCCCGGCCACCCGGGCCCGCAGCTGATCGGCGTCGCCCCCCTCGAAGAGGTCGGTGACCAGGACCAGCACCGTGTCGGCCGGCCGGCTGACCAGTCGCTGGCAGTAAGCCACGGCCCGGGCGATGTCGGTGCCACCACCCAGCTGCACGCCGAAGAGCAGGTCGACCGGGTCGTGCAGCTCCTCGGTGAGGTCGGCCACCTCGGTGTCGAAGACCACCAGAGAGGTCCGCAGCGAGCGGACCGACGCCAGCACCGCAGCCAGGATGCTGGCGTGCACCACCGAGGTGGCCATCGAGCCGCTCTGGTCAACGCAGATGATGACGTCCTTCAGCTGGGCCTGCCGGCGGCGACGGCCGTGGCCGACGAGGTGCTCGGGCACCACCGTGCGCCGGTCGGCGTCGTAGGTGGCCAGGTTGGCCCGGATGGTGCGGTCCCAGTCGATGTCGGGCAGCTTCGGCCGGCGGGTGCGGGCGCTGCGGTCGAGGGCGCCGTTGACGGCGGTGACCAGCTGCTGGGCCAGCCGGCGCTGCAGCTGATCGACCACCTGGCCGACCACCTGGCGGGCGGTCTCCCTGGTGCGGGCCGGGATGACGCTGGCCAGGGCGATGAGATCGGCCACCAGGTGCACGTCGGGCTGGACCTCGGCCAGAAGCTCCGGCTCGAGCAGCAGCTGGCGCAGGCCCAGCCGCTCGATGGCGTCACGCTGCAGGACCTGCACCACCGGCTGGGGGAAGTAGGTGCGGATGTCCCCCAGCCAGCGGGCGACGTTCGGGCGTGAGCCGCCGAGCCCGCCCCTGCGGTCGGCCGGGGCACGGTCGCCGCCGTAGAGGGCCTCGAGGGCGCCGTCCACCTTCTCGTCGTGGGTCGACAGCTCGGCCCCCGGCAGGGTGTCGGCGGCGTCGCGACCGAGGATCAGCCTCCACCGCCGGGCGTCGCTGGTCATGGCCGACAGCGTCGCCCCGTCGGGCCCTTGGCGGGGGCACGGGCGTCGACCTGTCCGGGGCTGGGTAACCATCCGCACGCATGGATGCCGCCGAAGACGCCGACGTGGGTTCCCGCCAAAGGCCCTAGGCCAACGCCTCGGGCCAGGAACGGCCGCTGCGGGCCATGGGCCGCGACCCGGTCGAGGAAGGCCGTGCTCCCTCCGCACCGTCGCTCGTCACGCGGATCGACACCGCCGCCCACCGCTTCCTGGTCGGTCGCAGCCTCCTCCTCCTGCGCTGGGCCGTTGGGGTGGTCTTCGTCTACTTCGGTGCCCTCAAGCTGTTTCCGGGGGCCAGCCCCGCCGAGAGCCTCGTCATGGAGGCGATCCAGACGATGACGTTCAACCTGGTGCCCGGCCGAGTCGGCGTGGCCTTCACCGGCGCCATCGAGGTCGCGCTCGGGGTCCTGCTCCTGACCGGCCGGCTCCGACGGTTGACCATCTACGTGCTTGCACTCGAGCTGATCGGCATCCTCGCTCCGCTCGTCGTGCTCCCGAGTCGGCTGTTCGACGGCGTCATGCCCACCCTCGAAGGTCAGTACGTGCTCAAGGACATCATCCTGCTCGCGGCCGGCATGGTGCTCGCCGCCACGGTCAGGGGCGGCCGGCTCGTCGCCGGCCCGGGCACGGCCGAGCCGACGAAGCAGCAGGGAGACTCCGGCGCCGTCTCCGCCGACGAGAAGCTCCGCATCGTGCTCGGGAGCATCCGGGCCGGGCACAACAGCACCGACGCCGCCCGAGCCCACGGGATCACCCCCCAGGAGTACCGACGCTGGCGCGACGAGCTCCTCGACGGCGCCGTCGCGAACATGGCCTCGCCCGAGGAGCACACGGCCGCGTCGTCCCGCTCCTGAGCCCGGCCGGCCTGGCATCACAGCCCGAGCAGCCGGCGCAGGGTGGGTACGACGAGGTCGGCCCGGGCCTGATCGAGGTCGTTCTCTGGTCCGGTGTCGGTGGCAGTGGCCGCCGTCCCGCCCGCCGCCGCCCGGTCTCCCAAGGCCCGCCGCTCGGGGGCGCCGAAGGTGCTGAAGGTCCGGCGTAGGAGGGGCAGCACCTCGGTGAAGCGGTCCTCCGGGAGGAGCGACACCCAGCGGTCGAGGACGCCGAAGAGCTGATCGTCGTGCACCAGCACCAGTCCGCTCCCGGACAGGAAGCCTTCGACCCACGCCGCGGCCCGGGCCGGCGGCTCGCCCGGCGAGAGGGTCCGCCCGAGCAGCCGGGCGGCCTCTTCGGCCGTCAGGGCGGTGGCGTCGAGGAGCAGGCGGGCGGCCCGGCCGCACACCAGGCCGTGGACCGAGCCGCTGGCGGCCAGATCCCGCAGCGCCGCCCGCCACGGCACCAGGTGGCGAGGCGTGGCGAGGAGCCCGACGGCCCGGTCGGCGGCCCGCACCGCCTCGGCGGTGTCAGCCGCAGCGTCATCGTCGAGGCTGATGCAGGCCACCACCAGCCCGGCCGCGCTGCGGGCCACCATCCCGTCCACCACCCGACCCACCGCGGCGCCGTCGGTGCGCCGGACGGTGCCGTAGCGCAGGGCCTGGACCAGGGGCGGGAGTGCGGCCAGCAGGTGATGGACGTCGGTGGCCACCGCGGCGCGCACCTCGAGGGCGGCCACCACGTGCACAACGGCGTCGGGCAGCTCGGCCAGCAGGGTGCGCTGCACCAGGTCGGTGAGCTCGGTCAGCGAGCCCGCCGACCAGGCCAGGTCGCTGGCCCGGGCCGTGGCCGCGGGCTCGAGGGTGGTCCCCCACACCGACGCCTCGACGAGGGCAACCTCGAGCGCCGGGTCCCAGGCCAGCCGCCACGTCTCCCGAAACGTTCCTGTCGTGCCGGTGAGCGATCGGCTGGGCTGACCCCAGGTCACCTCGAGGAGGCGGAGGCGGTGGAGGAGGTGGCTGCGATCCAGGCCCAGGGGCTGGCGGAGGTCGATCTCCAGCACCTTCGGCTGCTCGGTGACCGGCAGGCGCAGCCGGCGCTGGTGGCTGCGCACGTCAGCCACCAACGGCAGCGCCGGGGTGTCGTCGGGGACCCGCCCCACCCCTTCGCCCACCACCAGGCGGCGGTGCACCAGCCGCAGGGGCGAGGGGTCGCCGTCGCAGAGGGCGGCGAGGGTGGCGTCGGTGACCTCGGCCAGGCCCGGGAGGGGACGACCCCGCAGGGCGGCCAGGGCGTCGGCCAGACGGGCGGCGTCCACCGAGCCGGCCGGGGCGCAGTCGAGGCCCTCTTGCCGCAGCACGCGCGCCGTGCGGGCCAGCCAACCGGGGACGGGATCGAGCGGCTCGTCATGGAGGTGGGCGTACCAGCCGGGCGAGTCGACCCCGGCGCCGTAGCCCGACTGCTGAGCTAGGCGCCCGGTGGTCCACGGCACCCAGGTGGCCGCCACCTTCTCCTTGGGCAGCCCCTTGAGGATGGCCTTGTCGGCCGCCTGGGACGGAAACGTTCCCGTCAGCGAGGGGGCGTGCCAGGCGCCGCAGACCACGGCGATGTGCACGTGACCTTCCTTGCGGGCATCGCGTACGGCCTGGCGCATGGCCGCCTCCCGCGCCGCCTCCTCACGGTCGTGCGGCTCCGCCCCCCGCAGGGCGGCCATGGCCTCACCGATCGCCTCGAACAGGGCCTCGTCGGCCACCCCCCGGGCCTCGACCAGGTCCTCCCACCACCGCTCGGGGTCGTCGTGGCCGGCGGCGGTGGCGAGCACGGCGATGGGATCGACCCGGCGGCGGGAGCGGGGGGCCCGGGGCGGCTTCCAGGCCAGCGAGGTGGCGGCGGGCAGGTCGCAGAACCGGGACCGCACGTCGTTGGCCTCGGCCCAGCGCAGGGCGGCCAGCTCGGGCGAGAACGAGGCGAACGGCCAGAAGGCGGAACGCTCCGGCTCGGCCACGGCGTAGCAGAGCAGGGCCACCGGGGGCACCAGCTCGGGCGAGCCGACCAGGGGGATCAGCGGGTCCCCCTCGGGCGGCCCCTCGACCAGCACCAGGTCGGGCCGCAGTCGCTCGAGCGAGCGCACCACCGACCGCGCCGACCCGGGCCCGTGGTGGCGGATCCCGAGCACGTTGAGCGTCATGGGCTCACAGGTGGTCGCGCAGGGCCCGGTAGAGGTCGAGCCATCCGTCCCTCTCGCGCACCACTGTCTCCAGGTACTCGCGCAGCACCACGGCGTCGGCCACCGGGTCCTGCACCACGGCCCCCACGATCCCGGCGGCCACGTCGCCGGCCCGGATCTCACCGTCTCCGAAGTGGGCGGCCAGGGCGATCCCGTTGCCCACCACGCTGATCGCCTCGGCGGTGGACAGCGTGCCGCTCGGCGACTTCACCCGGGCCTTGCCGTCCTCGGTCTCACCCGACCGCAGCTCCCGGAACACCGTGACGATGCGGCGCACCTCCTCCAGCGCCGGCGGCACCTCGGGCAGGCCCAGGGCCCGGCCCAGCTGGGCCACCCGCTGGCGGACGATCTCGACCTCCTCCTCGACCGTTGCCGGCAGGGGCAGCACGACGGTGTTGAAGCGGCGGCGCAGGGCCGACGACAGCTCGTTCACCCCCCGGTCGCGGTTGTTGGCCGTGGCGATCACGTTGAAACCCCGCCGGGCCTGCACCTCCGACTGGAGCTCGGGCACGGGCAGCGACTTCTCCGACAGGATCGTGATGAGGGCGTCCTGGGTGTCGGAAGGGATGCGGGTCAGCTCTTCGACCCGGGCCACCGCTCCCCGCTGCATGGCCACCATCACCGGGCTGGGCACGATCGCCGCCTCGCTCGGCCCCTCAGCCAGCAGCCGGGCGTAGTTCCACCCGTAGCGCAACGACTCTTCCCCCGTCCCCGCCGTCCCCTGCACCAGCAGCGTCGAATCCCCGCTCACCGCCGCCGCCAGGTGCTCGCTGACCCACGTCTTGGCCGTCCCGGGCACCCCGAGCAGCAGCAACGCCCGATCGGTGGCCAACGTAGCCACCGCCACCTCCATCAGCCGCCGGTCCCCCAGGTACTTCGCTGTGACGTTGCTCCCGTCGGCGGCGTTCCCGCCCAGCAGGTACGTGACCACCGCCCACGGCGACAGCCGCCACCCCGGCGGCCGCTCCCGGTCATCACCGGCGGCGAGCGCGGCGAGCTCGCCAGCGAACTCCTGCTCGGCGTGGCGCCGCAGCACCGGCTGATCGGTCAGGTCGCCGCCCACGAGGCGGAGGCTAGGCCGAGGCGACAGCACCTCCGTCGAGCGCGAACCGGCAGCGTTCAGCGCGAGAGCAGCCCCTCGCCCGGCAGCTTGGCCACACGACCTGTACGGGAAGCTCTGTCGCGACCAAGAGAACACTCCCGTGGACATCCCGAGCAACACTGGTCGGGTGACCACGGACCACGCGCATCTCCAGATGCTGGTCGACGAAGGCCGAGTTGAGGAGCTTCTGCGCTGGGTCTCGCTCGATGAGGTCACCGAGACCTGGCTGCGGTACCACCGGAGTGAGTCACACGCAGAGGACGCAGAGGACGACCCTGACTGGTGGGCCGTCGAACTCTGGCTGTCCCTGGCCTGGTGGGCGGATGAGGAGCGGGTGCGGGACGCGTTGCTACGCCTCATCGCCGCCGCCGACGATGGCACGCTGTCCACCGTGGCCGCCGGTCCCGTCGAAGTGTTCGTCACCGGCGAGGAATCCCGGCTTGAGTGGATCGAGCAACAAGCAGCCGGATCAGAGCCGTTCCGCCGTGTGCTGGCGCACGTTTGGGTGTGGGATCTACCGAGCGAGGCGTTCGATCGCCTTGAACGGGCCGCCCGGATCGAGCTCCCACGGCCTGATCACTAGCCGAGACCGCCACCGAGACAACCCCACTGACGAGGACGACCAACTCCGGCTCGCCTGCCGATTCGGTGGCCATTCATTCTCACTGGACGGGCGCCAGTCGACAGCCGGGATCGTCGCCGACATCGCTGATCAGGTACAGGACGACGTAATCGATGAGGTCTGGGGAGCATGGCCTCGACAAGCGCGGATCCGCGCTCTCTCGCCGACCCAGTCGTCATATCGGAGGATGGACTTGAGTCCGCGAACGGAAGTCGTCGACTCGACGTCGCTGACCACGAGCCCCAGCGTCGCCTCGGCCCGCTCGACCGCTCCACCGCTCGCTGGAGCTGCAGGCTTGGCCGGTCGTCTCGTCGCCTGCTCGGCGATTCGCTCGGCTCGCTCCCTTCCGCGTGTCAGTCGCTGCAACCTCCTCAGGATCGAGCCGTCGCATCACCCACGACGATACGGGCGCCGTCGTCGGGCGCGAGGCCACGTTGACGCCCTCCCAGCGTGGACGACCGACTCCACATGGTGAGCCTGGAAGGGTGAGATGATCGACGCAGGCGGCGATCAGGCGCGGGCCAAGAATTCGGCTCAGTCGCCGGCTGGGGCAGGGCGCGCCTTCGTTCAGGCGGGGAGGGGGAGCGGCACCCGGTGGGGTGGTTCTCGGGGTGGGCGGTGGAGGGTGCGGCCGGTGGTGGGGTTGGTGGTGGGGTTGGTGGCGGTCCAGCCGCCGTCGGCCTGGCGGTGATGGTCCAGCCGGCGTGGTGGTGGAGCCGGTGATGACGGCGGCACAGCAGGCCCAGGTTCCTGCGGTCAGTTGGCCGGGGGGATCGTCCGCGCGGGCCGTATCCTGTCGTCATGGCCACGCACCTGCAGCGGGACGTCGACCTGATGGAGGTCGTCGAACGAGCCCGGCGCCAGGCCGAGCGATCCGGCGAGTTGCTCGCAACGCCCTCCGGTCGCATCAGCGACTCCATCGATCCTGAGGCACGAGCGGCGCTGGCCCGCTGGGCTGCCGCCGGCGGCTACGAGCGTGCCCTCGTCGCGGTCACCGCCGACGACCCTGACCTCGCCGATCAGTAGCACCGACGGTGCCGGTCGTCATTGATGACCATCTCCTCCTGACAGCGCTCGCTGGGACTGAGCCTGCCGCCCTTCAGGAAGCGATGATCAGCCAGGCTGTCTACACGACCGGCTGCTGGTACTACCGCTTGGCCCGGGCTTCGGCATCGGGCGCTGGGGCGGGCTCGCTATCCGGCGAGTTCGCCGCCCTCGATCCAGACCGCCGATCCCAAGCGCAGGCCTCGCTGGAGCGCCTTCCCGATGCCATCGGCCTCATCAGCTCGCGAACGGTTGTGCCCGTGATGGCCGCGCTACGGGTCAAGCGTCAGCTCAACATGCTCACGGCCGAGGCCCTCGCGGTCGCCCTGGTGACCGGTGGACGGCTTCTCGTCAGCGTCGAGTCACAGCTCCTGGCCGCCGGAGCCGACGACCTCAGGCTCTCGTACCTCGTTCTGGGGTGAGCCACATGCCACCGTGCCTCCTGGCAGGGTCGTACTGACGATGTGCGAGGTTCGCCAGGTCGGTGGTCCCGCCGTCGAGCCAGGAGACCAGGTGGTGGGCGTCGCACCAACCCGGGGGGCGGTGGCAGCCGGGAAAGACGCAGCCGCCGTCACGGATCTCCAGGGCCAGCCAGCGCCGATGGGGCGATCACCACGGCCAACGGCGAGCTCGACACCCGGGGCGCGTACGGCCGGCCAGAAGCCGCTGCTCTCCCAGCAACCGGTCCCGCGTCGCTAGGGGCGAGGGGTCAGGTCGGCCAGGAGATCGACCCGGAGCTGGGCGATGGCCAGGGGGCGGCGCAGCTCGGTCTGGAGCCTGCGGTCGGCCTGCCCGGCCTGGGCCAGCTGGGCGGCGAAGGCGGGCAGGGCGACGGGGCCGGCCCGCTCGGCGGCCAGGACCAGCACCGGGCGGGCCAGCTGGGCCTGAAGGGGCAGGGCCAGGACCAGGGCGGCGGCCCGGCCGGCCGCCACCTGCACCAGCGCCGCCGGCCAGGGGCGGGGCACCTCGGCGGCGAGGGGCAGCAGCCGAGCCGCCCCGCCCGGGGGCATGGCCTGGAGGGCCCGGGCCAGCCAGTCGGCGCGGGCTGCGGGTTCGAGGACGCGGAGGAGGGCGGCCGGATCGGGGGTGGCGGGCGCGCCGAGCAGGGCGACCGCCCAGTCGGGACGGCGCTGGCGGCTGGCCGCCTGGGACCAGCCCTCGAACAGGGCGTCGCCGTGGTCAGCGGCCGAGGCCGAGCGCACGGCGTCGGGGGGCGGGCCCCACAGGTCGAGGGGCGCCGCCGCCACCACTTGGGCCAGCCACCCGGCCCGCTCGCCTCCCGCCCCCCGGCGGGTGGGCGCGATGCCGTCGGCCACCCAGTCCTCGGCCAGGTGGTCGGGGAGGCGCACCGACCACCGGGCTCCGATCTGGACGTGGGCCAGGGCCCGGTCACCCATCCGAAGGGCGAGACGGGACGACGGCAGGCGGGCCAGCGCCGCCGCTGCGGCCCGGCGCACGTCCTTGGCCCGGTCGAGGCGGGCCCGCTCCTCGAGGAACGGCTCGTCCCCCATCGACAGGCCGACGGTGAGGTGATCGACGAAGGCGGCCCGGTCGTCGGCCCTGTCGGTGCGCCACGTCGACTCGACCAGCGTGCGGCCCAGGGCCGGGTCCACCGCCCGGACGGCCGCCAGCAGGGCCCGCCGCTCCCCCGCCGTGCCCTCGGCCCACGCCGCCGTCGGATCGTCGGGCACCTCACCGGCCGCCGCGCCCCCGGCCCAGGCCCACTCGGCCCGCTGGCCCGCCACCCACCGCCCCCGCTCCCCCAGCGCCCCGAGCAGCGCCAGCCGAAGCGCCCGGTCGGCGGTGGCCACGTCCAGAGCCGGCGGCAGCAGCGCCGACGGCACCCGCATCCCCCCGACGGCGCAGGCCTCGAGCCACTCGGGGAGCAGCTGGCGCCAGGTGCCGCCGAGCAGAGCGGCCAGGGTGCGGGCGGCCTCCTCCCCCGGCTCAGGGCGGTCGCGGAGCGGCGCGGGCGGCGGCGCTTCGGCCGCCGGGCGTTCGGCCCTGCGCCCCGCACGGCCCACCGTGGCGAGGGCGCCGGCGGAGGCGAGGAGGGCCCGCTCGGCCGGGCGCTCGGGGTCGGCGACCACCGCCTCGACCAGCGCACCGGCGGCGCCGGGACCGCCCGAGGCGGGCGGTCGCCCCGTGCGCTCGGTCCCGAGGAGCGCAACCTTCACCAGGGCTGACCACAAGCCGGTCATGGCGGTCCCTGATCTGCAGAGGCGGTTCGGCCCGAGCCGGTCTGCGCTCGGCCGCGACCGCCTTCTCTCGGCCCTCGCAACGGGTACATCACGCCACCCCGGTCAGCGGCCACAGACGGCCTTCGGCGAAGCAGGCCAAGGGACTGAGGCGGTCGCCGTCCCACTCACCGACGACCACGACCGGGTGGCCGCCCGAGAGAGCGAGCAGGTCCCAGGCCGGCGCGCCGAGGGGGAGGCCGTCGCCGTGCTCGTCCACCACCAGCCACCGGGCGCCGTCGACCACGGGCACCACCGACCCGAGGCACGCAGGGGTCTGGGGCAGCCACGGGCTGGCGGCCAGGGCGAGGGCGTCGGCGGCCAGGGCGTCGGCCACCGGGCAGCCCTCCAGGTCCAGGGTCGGCGCCGCTTCCCCGTGCCGCTCCCCCACCAGGCTGCGCTGACCGAGAGCGCCCGGGTAGCGGTGCACGTCGGCTTCGAAGGTGGTGCCCACATCCACCTCGGTGGCCAAGGCGGCGCCGCTCGGGGCGGTGTCGAGGAGCAGGGCCCAGCCGCCCACCGTCCGGCCCCGCAGCCACACCCGCCGGGTGGCGAGCACCCCGTCGTCGCTCGTGACCGTGGCCAGGACGTCCCACCGGTCGCGCACCGCCGGCCGGGCCAGCACCTCGGCCCTGGTGGTGGGGAAGCCGACCTGGGTGCGCACCTCGGCGGCCAGGTCCGGAGGGAGGTCGGCCAGGTGGCGCCAGCCCTCGAGGACCAGGTGGAGGCGGCCCAGCTGGGCCAGCAGCCGGTCGGGCCAGCCTGGCCCCGAGTGGGCGGCCCGGCCGAGGGCGCGCACCCGGCCGGCCAGCCCGGGGGCCTGGGCGTCGACCAGGCGGGCGCCGGCGTCGTCCCAGCTGGTCCACGAGCGGGTCTGGGCCGCGGCCAGGCCGCCCCGTACCAGGTCGTCGAGCCAGCGCTCGAGGTCGACGATGCCGGCGTCGACGTTGGCCTGGCGCCGGGCCCGGCGGCGCTCCTGGGCGACGGGATCGGCCACCTCCCCGGTGCGGGCCCGCTCGCTTCGGGCCGCCGCCCTGGCCGTCCGCTGGTCGCGATCCTCCAACCAGGCGCCCGCCTCGGAGGGCCGGGGGCCGGCCGCCACCTGGCCGCGGGAGACGAGCAGGAGGAGGCCGAGGGCGTGCTTGCAGGGCTGCTTGCGGGAGGGGCACGAGCAGGTCCACGCCGGCTCGCCGGTCAGGTCGAGGGCCACCTGGTAGGGCTCGCGTCCCGAACCTCGGACCCGCCCCCACGCCGCCTCGGCGTCGTGGCCGGCGCCGTCCCACAGGCCGGGCACGGCCAGACCCCGGGCCGCCTGCCGGCTGGCGTCATCGGGCGCCAGAGCGAGCACGGCCGCCTCGTCCAGGTCCATCAACGGTCAGGTTGCCAGGGCGGGACGGGCCGCGGTGCTGCGCCGTGCCCCTCAACCGGTGGGGTCGACCGGGCCGACGCCGGCGCCCAGGTCGACGCCGTGCTCGATGGCCCGGGTGACGAACGCCTTGGCCCCCTGCACCGCGTCGGTCAGCGGCTCGCCCCGGGCCAGGCGGGCGGTGATAGCGGCGGACAGCGTGCAGCCCGTCCCGTGGGTGTGGCGGCCGGGCACCCGGGGGCCGTCGAGCCACACCGGACCGGCACCGGGCACCAGGAGGCAGTCAGGCGAGCGGTCGCCGTCCAGGTGGCCGCCCTTCACCAGCACGGCCCCGGCGCCGGCGGCCAGCAGCACCCGGGCGGCCTCGGCCATGGCCTCGGTGGTGGTCACCGGAAAGCCGACCAGGGCCGCCGCCTCGGGCAGGTTCGGGGTGACCAGGGCGGCCAGCGGCAGCAGGTGCTGGCGCAGGGCGCCGACGGCGTCGTCGGCGAGCAGGGTGTCGCCGTGCTTGGAGATGAACACGGTGTCGACCACCAGCGGCGCACCTCCCAGGTGGTCGGAAACCGCGGCGGCCACCGCCGCCACCAGCTCGGCCGAGGCCAGCATCCCCGTCTTGGCCGCCTGCACGCCGATGTCGGTGGCCACGCTCGCCACCTGGGCCCGAACCAGGGCGGCTGGCACCACCTCGAAGGCCTGCACCCCCACGGTGTTCTGGGCCGTGACGGCCACCACCGCGGCGGTGCCCCACACGCCGTGGGCCTCGAAGGTCTTGAGGTCAGCGAAGACGCCAGCGCCGCCTCCCGAGTCGGTGCCGGCGATGGTCAGGGCGACGGGACGGCGGGAGACGGGGTTCGCCGTCATCAATCAAGTGCCCCGGGCGCTGCGCTCTCCAGCTCGGCCATCACCATCAGAGGAGATGCTCCCATCCGCCGGCCACCCCGAGCGGCTCGCCGCCCAGGGTGCGCTCGTCGGGGTCGCCGGTGCAGGTGCCGACCCGGATGCCGGGCACGCTCGGGCCGTCGGGGCAGGTGAAGGCCAGGTGGTACTCGTCGCCGCCGTGCAGGGCCTCTTCGAAGGAGGCGCCGTCGGCCACCGGCACGTGGTCGAGGCGCAGGCCCACGCCCGAGGCGACGGCCAGGTGGTCGAGGTCCTGGGCCAGTCCGTCGCTGATGTCGATGGCTGCGGTGGCGCCGGCGGACCGGGCGGCGAGGGCGGCCTCGACCGAGGGGACGGGCCGGGCGTACCAGGAGGCGGCGGCCGAGCGAACGGCAGGGTCGGCCCGCAGCTGGCGCAGGCCGGCGGCGCCCCAACCCAGCGGGCTGCTGATGTACACCCCGTCACCGGGCCGGGCGCCCGACCGCAGCAGCGGCGCCTCGCCGTCCGCCAGGCGGCCGAGGGCGGTGACGGTGAGGATCAGGCCGGGACCCGAGGCCAGGTCGCCGCCCACCACCGGGCAGGCGAAGTGGGCGGCGGCGGCCAGGAGCCCGTCGTAGAGCGCGGCCAGCTCGTCCTCGTCGGCGCCGACCACTGAAGCCACGCAGCACCAGGGCACCGCCCCCATGGCGGCCACGTCGCTCACGTTGCGGGCCAGGGCCTTCCACCCGGCGTCGGCCAGGCCGGTCAGCGAGCGCAGGAAGTGGACGCCCTCGACCACTGGGTCGACCGCCACCACCACCCCGCCGGCCAGCACGGCGGCGTCGTCGCCGGCCCACACCTCCCCGTCCGCCGCGGGACCGAACCGGGCGAGAAGCCCCTTGAGCGCCTCGAACTCGCCTGTCACGTCCGAGCGACGCTACCGTCCGGATCGTGCAGGGCGTGGTGAAGGCGTACGACCCGGGGACGGGAATCGGGGCGGTGGTCACCGACACCGACCGGCGCGAGGTGGCGCTGGCCCGGGGGGCGCTGGCCGGCTCCATCTTCCGCATGCTGCGCCAGGGCCAGCGGGTCGTCTTCGACCTCGACGACGAGGGCCTGGCCACCCGCATCCGCACCGGCGCCGAGGTCGACATGGGCAGCCCGACGCCGCCGCCCGGAGCGTTCGACGGGGCCTGAGCCACCAGGGTGACCTCCGCCGAACCGCCCACCGGGAACCACGCGCTGCGCACCTGGGTGGAGGGGTGGGCCGCGATCCTCCAGCCCGACCGGGTGCTGTGGTGCGACGGTTCGGCCGCCGAGCACGACGAGGTGTGCCAGCAGCTGGTGGTCGCCGGCACCTTCGAGCGGCTCTCGCAGGCGCGACGACCCCGCTCCTACCTAGCCCGGAGCGACCCGGCCGACGTGGCCCGGGTCGAGGAGCGCACCTTCATCTGCTCCGAGCGGGAGGAGGACGCCGGCCCCACCAACAACTGGCGGGCCCCGGCCGAGATGAAGGAGGTGCTCACCGGGCTGTTCCGGGGGGCCATGGCCGGCCGCACCCTCTACGTCGTGCCCTTCTCCATGGGCCCCCTGGGCTCGCCCCTGGCTCACATCGGCGTGCAGCTCACCGACTCGGCGTACGTCGTGGCCAACATGGCGATCATGACCCGCATGGGCACGGGGCCCCTCGAGGTGCTCGGCCCCGACGGCTCCTTCGTCCCCTGCGTCCACTCGGTGGGCTACCCCCTCACCGACCGCAGCGACGTGGCCTGGCCCTGCGACACCGGGAACACCCACGTGGCCCACTTCCCCGAGACCCGGGAGATCTGGAGCTACGGGTCGGGCTACGGAGGCAACGCCCTTCTGGGCAAGAAGTGCTTCGCCCTGCGGATCGCCTCGGTGATGGCCCGTGACGACGGCTGGCTGGCCGAGCACATGCTCATCCTGAAGCTGACCAGCCCGGAGGGGCGCACCCGCTACCTGGCCGGCGCCTTCCCCTCCGCCTGCGGGAAGACGAACCTGGCCATGCTCGTGCCCACCCTGGCCGGGTGGAAGGTCGAGACGGTGGGCGACGACATCTGCTGGATGCGCTTCGACGCCGATGGGCGGCTGCGGGCCATCAACCCCGAGGCTGGCTTCTTCGGCGTCGCCCCCGGGACCTCGAACGCCACCAACCCCAACGCCATCCTCACCCTGGCCGCCAACACCATCTTCACCAACTGCGCCCGGACCGACGACGGCGACGTGTGGTGGGAGGGGCTGACCGACGACCCGCCCGCCCACCTCCTCGACTGGAGGGGCCGGGACTGGACGCCGGCCTCGGGCACCCCGGCCGCCCACCCCAACGCCCGATTCACCGCCCCCGCCGCCCAGGACCCGGCCATCGCCGCCGAGTGGCAGAACCCCGAGGGGGTGCCGATCGACGCCATCCTGTTCGGTGGCCGCAGGGCCGGCGTCGTCCCCCTGGTGTCGGAGTCCTACGACTGGGAGCACGGGGTCTTCCTCGGCTCGATCATGTCGTCGGAGACCACGGCGGCGGCGGCTGGTGCGGCGGGGCACCTGCGCCGTGACCCCTTCGCCATGCTGCCCTTCTGCGGCTACGACATGGCCGACTACTTCGCGCACTGGCTGGCCGTCGGCCGATCGGCCGACCCGGCCCGCCTGCCCAGGATCTTCTCGGTCAACTGGTTTCGCAAAGGGACCGGCGGCCGCTGGCTGTGGCCGGGGTTCGGCGAGAACAGCCGGGTGCTGGAGTGGGTCTTCCGCCGCCTGGACGACGAGGGCGCGGCGGTGGACACCCCGATCGGGCGGGTGCCAGCCCTGGAGGGCGGCCTCGACCTCACCGGCCTCGACCTGCCCCGAGCCGACCTCGAGGAGCTCCTCCGGGTCGACCCCGACGACTGGCGGGCCGAGCTGGCCGGCATCGACGCCCACTACGCCACCTTCGCCGGCCGGGTCCCCCAGGAGCTCCAGGCCCAACTCGCCACCCTCCGCAGACGTCTGGGCTAGGGACGACGGAACACCAAGCAACCACCGCCCTCGGGGGAGTTTGAGGGGGCGGAGCTTGCGGAGCCCCCTCATCAGGCGGCGAAAGGCGAGCTTGCTCGCCCGCCGTGACAAGCCGTGCAGCCGGCCGGAGGCCGTCGACATGACCCGACCGAACGGAGCCGAGCGCAGCGAGGCGAGTGAGCGTCGGATCGCTAGCGCCCCGCGGTCTCGCGTATGACGTTGATCAGGGGGGCGGAGTCGCCCTGCTTCAGGACCAGGGGCACGTGGTGGCGCTGCACCTGCTTGACCGAGAGCTCGGAGACCACGGCGGAGTAGGCCACGATCGGCATGTCCGGCAGCTCGGCCCGGAGGCGGGCGATGGCCTCGAAGCCGTCGGTGCCGGGCATCAGGAGGTCCATGACGACCAGGTCGGGGTCCAGCCGGTGGGCCACCTCCAGGGCCTCGGCCCCGTTGCGGGCCGTGCCGACGACCTCGAGGTCGGGCTCCAGGTCGAAGCGGATGCCGAGCAGGAGGAGCAGGTCGGGCTCGTCGTCGACCAGGAGCACCTTGATCGGTGCCTTCTGGACAGCCACGCCGGGAACGGTAACGCGGCCCGGCGTCGTGGCCGGCACGGGGGGCCGGTTTGGGCCGTGGCAGGCTCGGCCGGTGGCCCTGAACGAGCTGTTCGCCCTGGAACGGGCGGCCGCCGGCGGCGGCGCCGGGCTGGTCGTCACCGTGCACGGCACCATGGACCGCCACTCCAGCTTCGGCGGGGTGCGCCGGCAGCTGCCCGAGGTGGCGACCCTGGTCTACGACCGCCGGGGCTACGGGCGCAGCCGCTACCTTCCCGTGGCCACCAGCCTCGACGACCACGTCGAGGACCTCCTCGGCCTGTGCGCCGGCCGTCCGGCGGTGGTCGTCGGCCACAGCTACGGCGGCTGCATCGGCCTGCGAGCCGCCGAGATGGCCCCGGATGTAGTGCGGGCCGTGGTGGTCTTCGAGCCGCCGCTGCCCTGGCTGGACGGCTGGCCGTCCGACACCGCCAGCAACCGGGCGCTGGCCGCCCCCGACCCCCCCGCAGGGGTCGAGGCCTACCTGCGCCACGTCCTGGGCGACGATCGCTGGGGCGCCCTGCCCGAGCGGGCCCGGGTCGACCGTCGAGGCGAGGGGCCCGCCCTGTTGGCCGACCTGCGCTCGGTGCGACCGGCGCCCGACCACCTCCCGCCCCTCGATCTGGGTGCCATCGCCGTGCCCGTGGTGATCGGCCGGGGCACCCGCTCGCCCGCCTACCTGCAGGCCGGCGCCAACCGCCTGGTGGGCCTGCTGGCCGACGCTGAGCTGCACGTGCTGGAAGGGGCGGGCCACGCTGCGCACAGCGAGCGGCCGGCTCAGATCGCCGCCCTGGCCCGCTGCGCCATGGAGCGGGTGCGCGGCTGACACCGGGTGCGCGAACATCCAGCCGAAACTGCGCGATCCTGTGCGGGACATGGCAGGGCACGGCGAGCATCTGCGCGTCACCACACGGTTGCGGGACCCCAGGGTCGCGGCGCTCGCTCTCGGTGGCGCGCTCGGCCTCCTGCTCCTCCTCTCGGTGGCGGCCTTCGCCGCTGACCAGACGCTCCACTCCGGCAGGGTGGCCCGCGGGGTCAGCGTCGGCGGCCGCACGGTCTCCTCGGCCACCAAGCAGGAGCTGGCCGAGGTCCTGCGCGAGGTCGACCAGCGCTACGCCACCACCGAGGTGCTGGTCGCCGACGAGGAGGACGAGGGCTTCACCACCGATGCCGGCACCATCGGCCTGCGCATCGACCCAGCCGCCACCGAGGAGCAGGTGCTGGCCGTGGGCCGCCGCGGCTCCCTGCCGTCCCGCTGGTGGTCGTGGCTGGGCTCGTTCGGCTCGGAGCGGCGGAGCGAGCTGGCCCTGTCGGTCGACCGGCCGGCGGTCGACAAGCTGGTCATCGAGAAGGGCCGCAAGGGCGAGGATCCCCCGGTCGAGCCGGCCATCCAGCTGGACCGCACGGGCAAGTTCGTCGGCGTCGCCGGCAAGGCCGGCCGGGGCATCGACTCCGGCGAGCTGGCCGACGACCTGCGCAAGGCGGCCGAGGAGGGCACCCCCATCAAGGTCAAGGCCCGCCGCGGCGGGTTGGCCCCGCGGTTCTCCAAGGCCGACGCCGACGCCCTGGCCAAGGAAGCCGAAGCGCTCGTGGCCGTCCCCCTGCCCCTGGTCGCCGAGGAGGTCGCCGGGTCGCTGTCGGTCGGCACCCTGCGGGGGCTGCTGTCCGCCGACGCCGGGGTGACCCGGCTCGAGCTGCGGGTCGACGAGGCCGAGGCCGCCGCCGCCGCCGAGAGGTCGCTGGCCAAGGCCGGATCGAAGGCCGTCGAGCCCACCTTCAAGATCGAGGCGAACAACGTTCCCGTCCTGGTGCCGGGCGCAACGGGCCGGGGGTGCTGCGGCCCCGAGGCCGGCAAGGCCATCGCCGATGCGCTGTTCCAGCGTCCCGCCGGTCCCCTGTCGCTCAGCGTCGTCGAGTCGCAGCCAAAGGTGTCCAACGAGCAGGCCGCCGGCTTCGGGGTGAAGGAGCAGGTCTCCACCTACGCCACCAAGCACGTGTGCTGCCAGCCGAGGGTGGCCAACATCCACCGGATCGCCGAGATCGTGCGGGGCCAGGTCATCCCGCCCGGCAAGTCCTTCTCGATCAACGAGTTCGTCGGCAAGCGCACCACCGACAAGGGCTTCGTGGTCGACAAGGTGATCGAGGAGGGCCGCTTCGCCGAGGACGTGGGCGGCGGGGTCAGCCAGTTCGCCACCTCGTTGTTCAACGCCGCCTGGTTCGCCGGGATGGACTTCGGCGAGTACCAGAGCCACAGCCTGGTCATCAGCCGCTACCCGAAGGGCCGCGAGGCCACCCTGGGCTTCCCCCACCCCGACCTGGTCATCAAGAACCCCTCGCCCTACGGGGTGATGATCTGGCCCACGTTCTCCAACACCGAGATCCGCGTCACGCTGTACTCCACCAAGTGGGTCGACGTGATGGCCAACGGCCAGGACACCGTTCCCAACGGCTCGTGCACCGTCTACCTCACCAAGCGCCAGCGCACCTTCCTCGACGGTCGGGTCGTGAACGACATCACCAAGGCCCAGTACCGGGCGGCCGAGGGGCAGAACTGCGGTGACGACGAGGCGCCCGAGGACACCACCACCACCAAGGTCGGGGCGAGCACCGCCACCACAAAGCCCGGATCGCCCACCACCAAACCGCCACCGACGACCGCCACCACCAAGAAGCCAGCGGCCCCCACCCCGACCACGGCGGGCTAGGCCCGGCGTACCCCCGGCCGGCGTGCCAGCCTGGGGCCATGAAGGTGGCTATCGCAGGGAGCAGCGGGCTGATCGGCACCGGGCTGGTGCCGGCGCTCCGGTCGGAGGGCCACGAGGTGCTGCGCCTGGTGCGCCGGGCCACCGAGGAGCGAGACGAGGTGCGCTGGGACCCGGTCCGGGGCCAGCTCGACCCCGCCGACCTCGTGGGCGTCGATGCCATCGTGAACCTGGGCGGCGCCGGGATCGGCGACAAGCGGTGGACCCCCGAGCGCCGCAAGGAGGTGCTGGACAGCCGGGTCGTCCCCACCCGCCTGCTGGCCGAGACCGCGGCCAAGCTCGACCCCAAGCCCCAGGTTTTCCTGGGCGGCTCGGCGGTGGGCTGGTACGGCTACGACACCGGCGACGCCGTCAAGACCGAGGCCGATCCCCGGGGCCACGGCTTCCTGACCGACGTGGTGGCGGCCTGGGAGCAGGCCACCCAGGCGGCCTCAGAGGCCGGGATCCGCACCGTGCTCCTGCGCACCGGCATCGTGCAGAGCACCGCCGGCGGGGCGCTGGCCAAGCAGTTGGTGCCCTTCAAGCTCGGCCTCGGGGGCCGCCTCGGCAACGGGAAGCAGTGGGTGCCCTGGATCAGCCTGGCCGACGAGGTGGGCGCCATCGAGCTCTGCCTGACCAACGACCAGCTGTCCGGCCCCGTCAACCTCACCGCCCCCGAGCCGGTGACCAACGCCGAGTTCACGCGGACCCTGGGCAAGCTGGTGCACCGCCCCACCCTGATCCCCACGCCCACGGCCGCCCTCAAGGTGCTGTTCGGTGACGACATGGTGCGCGAGATGCTGCTCGGGGGCACCCGGGCCGTGCCCACCAAGCTGCAGGACGCCGGCTTCCGCTGGCTCCACCCCACGCTCGAGGTGGCACTGGCCGACATCCTCGGGTCATGACCGACGACGAGAAGCAGAGCACGCTCGACTGCGATGTCGCTGTGGTGGGGGGTGGCCCGGCGGGCAGCGCAGCGGCCATCACCCTGGCCCGGGCCGGCCGCGACGTGGTGCTGGTCGACAAGGCCGCCTTCCCCCGGGACAAGTGCTGCGGCGACGGGCTGACCACCGGCGCCCTGCGCCACCTCGAGGCGCTGGGCCTGCGGCCCGACGCCGTCGAGTCGTGGCAGCCGGTCACCCGCACCATCATCCGCTCGCCGAGCGGCCGCACCGTCGAGCTGCCTCTGCCATCCGGCCCGGGTGCCGGCACCTTCGCGGCGGTGGCCCGCCGGGCCGACCTCGACGCCGCCCTGCTGGAGCGGGCCCGGGCCGAGGGTGTGAAGGTGCACGACGGCCATCTCCTGACCGCAGCCACCGTGCCCGCCGGTGAGCGGTGCGTGCGGCTGGCCGTCGACGGCCTGGGCACCTTGCGGGCCCGCTACGTGGTGGCCGCCGACGGCATGTGGTCGCCGCTGCGCAAGGCCCTGCTGGGCGGCGCCGGCGAGACCGAGGGCTACCTGGGCGAGTGGCACGCCTTCCGCCAGTACCTCCGCCACGGCGGCCCCGAGGCCCAGCGGGGCCTGTGGGTGTGGTTCGAGGAGGACCTGCTGCCCGGCTACGTGTGGTCGTTCCCGCTGCCCGACGGACGGCTGAACGTGGGCTACGGGGTGCAGCGGGGCTCCAAGCATTGGCCCGAGCCGCTGGGCAAGCGCATGGCCAAGCTGTGGCCCGAGCTGCTGGCCCGCCCCCACATCCGGGCCGTCCTGGGCGAGCACGCCGTTCCTGAGGCGCCCCACAAGGCGTGGCCCATCCCGGCCCGCATCGAGCACACCACCCTCGCCGCCGCCGGCGGGAGGGCCCTTTTCGTGGGCGATGCGGCCCGGGCCACCGACCCCATGACCGGCGAGGGCATCGGCCAGGCCCTCGAGTCCGGGGTGCTGGCCGCCGACGCCATCGTGGCCGCCGGCGCCCTGCAGCCGTGGCTGGCCCAGCGCCGCTACGAGGCGTCGGTGCGTCGCTCCCTCGCCCTCGACAACCGGGTAGCCGGGTTGCTCTCCACCCACGGCGTGGCCCACCGCAAGGGCATCCGCATCGCCGTTCGCCTGGCCGACACCAACGACTGGACCCGCCGCACCTTCGGACGCTGGCTGTTCGAGGACGAGCCGCGCGGGGCGCTGCTCAGCCCCCGCCGCTGGCACCGCCGCTTCCTGCGCCGCCCCGGCGCCTACCTCTGACACTCACCTGAACGCCGTGCGCCGGGGCGTCGGGCGGCATCGTGACCGTCCGGTACCTTCGCCCGCCATGGCAGACCTCGGGTTCGACGGGCGTGTGGCGATCATCACCGGGGCGGGCGGGGGGCTGGGATGGGAGCACGCCAAGCTGCTGGCCAGCCGCGGCGCCCTGCTGGTGATCAACGACCTCGGGGCCAGCCTCGACGGCAGCGGCGCTTCCCCCGTGGCCGAGCAGCGGGCGGCCGAGATCCGCGACCTGGGCGGCGAGGCGGTGGGCAACATCGACTCGGTGTCCACCGTCGAGGGGGGCCGGGCCATCGTCCAGACGGCGATCGACGCCTACGGCAAGGTCGACATCGTGGTCAACAACGCCGGGATCCTGCGGGACAAGAGCTTCCACAACATGGAGCCGGCCATGGTCGACACCGTGATCGACGTCCACCTGCGGGGCGCCTTCCACGTCACCCAGCCGGCGTGGCTGCACATGCGCGAGCAGTCCTACGGCCGCATCGTGAACACCTCGTCGAACTCGGGGATCCTCGGCAACTTCGGCCAGGCCAACTACGGCGCGGCGAAGATGGGCCTGGTCGGCTTCACCCGGGTCCTGGCGGCCGAGGGGGCCAAGCGCAACATCAAGGTCAACGCCCTGGCCCCCCTGGCCCGCACCCGCATGACCGAGGACATCCTCGGCCCCTTCGCCGAGAAGCTGGATCCCTCCCAGGTGTCCCCCGTCATGGCCTGGCTGGCCCATGAGGACTGCCCCGTGAGCGGCGAGGTGTTCTCGGCCGCCGGCGGCCGGGTGGCCCGCTTCTTCATCGGCATGACCGAGGGCTGGACCCACCCCGGCCAGCTCACCCCCGAGGAGGTGCGCGACCACTTCGAGGAGATCCGCGACCCCGAGGGTGCCACCATCCCCGCCGGCCCCGGCGACGAGCTGGGCGCCCTGCTGAAGGCGCTGAGCTAGTTCTTCGACATGCCCAGGGTGCGGCCGCGGGCGTGGCGGAGGGCCCACAGGATCAGGGGGATCTGGAGGGGCAGGCGGAGCCAGGCGGCGGTGGCCGAGTCGAGGGGGGCCAGGGCGCCCCGGGTGCCGCCGTCGATGGCTGCCTGCACGTTGCCGGTGAAGACGGCGACGAGGAGGACGGCCGCCCACCAGCCGCCGAAGCGGCGGGTGCGGGGGTGGGCCAGCAGGGCGGCGGCGGTCAGCTCGGCGGCTCCGGACAGGTAGGTCCACGTCCGGGCGTTGCCGAGCGCCGGTGGGATCATCTCGTCGAAGGTCCGAGGGTGGACGAAGTGCAGGGTGCCGACGCCAGCGAACATGCCGCACAGGAGCAGAAGGCTGGGGCGCTCGGGGAGGACGGCCACCGGGAAAGGCTAGGCCAGGGCCCTGGTACCGGCAGCCCCCGCGCCCTCCGCTAGAACGGCGACCGTGGGCGACTGCTTGGGCGTGCGGGTGATCGATGGGCCCGCCCGCTCCGTCCGGCCTCGTCGTGGGTGGGCCGGATGAGACGGTGCACCGCGGCGGCTGCTGTCGTGCTGGGGGGTGGCGCCATCGGCCTGGTGCTCGGGCGGGGGCTGGGCCTCCTCCCACGACGGTGGGCCTCGATGGCGACACCGGGAGGCGTCGGACCGGCTCAGGCGCCGGCGGCCGGCCCGGTCGTGGCCTCCCGCACCGCCCGCAACGTGGCCACGGCCCGGTTGGCGTCGACCATCGGGGCCGATGTGGCCGTCACCCGGGCCCGCAAGGCGTTCGCCGGCGCCCAGCGCCGCACCGAGCTGGACGAGGCCCTGTCGCTGCGCACCGCCGCCCAGGTGGTCGAGAGCCTGGGCAGCATGAAGGGCGCCCTGATGAAGATCGGCCAGATGGCCAGCTACCTGGACGACGGCTTGCCCGAGCCGATCCGCGACGCCCTGGCTTCGCTGCAGGCGGGGGCGCCGCCGATGACCGGGGAGCTGGCGGCCGGCTGCATCGAGCGGGAGCTGGGAGCCCGCCCCGAGGACCTCTTCCTCGAGTGGGACCCGGTGCCGCTGGCCGCCGCCTCGATCGGCCAGGTGCACCGGGCCCTGTGCATCGACCCAGCCGACGGCCTGGAGAAGGCGGTGGCGGTGAAGGTGCAGTACCCCGGCGTCGACGAGGCCATCACCGCCGACCTGGCCAACGCCGACATGCTGGGCAACGTCCTGGGCCTGCTGTTCCGGGGCCTGGACCCCGAGCCGCTGGTCGAGGAGATCCGTGACCGGGTGGTCGAGGAGCTCGACTACGTGCTCGAGGCCGAGAACCAACGCCTCTTCGCCGACTTCTACCGAGGCCACCCGTTCATCAGCGTGCCGCGGGTCATCGACGCCTTCTCCAGCCGGCGGGTGCTGACCACCGAGCTCGCCACCGGCGCCCGCTTCGACGAGCTGCTGACCTGGCCGCAGGAGGAGAAGGACCTGGCCGCCGAGACCATCTACCGCTTCGTGTTCCGCAGCCTGTACCGCTTCCACGCCTTCAACGGCGACCCCCACCCGGGCAACTACCTGTTCGAGCCCGGGGGCCGGGTCACCTTCCTCGACTTCGGCCTGGTGAAGCGCTTCACCGCCGACGAGCTGGCGGTGTTCGAGCAGATGATCGACGCCGCCGTGCTGCACCCCGATCCGGCCCGCTTCCGCACGATCGTGGAGGACGTGGGCCTTCTGCGGCGGGGCGCGTCGGTGTCCACCGAGGACATCAGCGGCTACTTCGAGGCGTTCTACGCCATCGTCCGCGACCGCGAGCCGAACACCATCACCTCGGCCTACTCGAGCGACCTGGTGCGCCGGGTCTTCAACACCGACTCGCCGATCGCCCAGCACACCACCCTGCCCCGCTCGTTCGTGGTCATCCAGCGCATCAACCTGGGCCTCTACTCTGTCCTGGCCCGACTCCACGCCACCGGCGCCTGGCGGGCCATCGCCGAGGAGCTGTGGCCCATGACCTCGGGCCCCCCCGCCACCCCCCTCGGCGAAGCCGAGGCGGCGTGGCTGGCGACACGCTCATCGCACCACGAGGATGACGTCCGAGGGACCCGGCGCTGAAGCTGGATGGGTCATCGCCGTGGAGATCCTCGCGTCGCTGACGTCCGCGGGCTGCTGGATCAGCACCTGCTCTTCACCCACGAGACCAGCCCGCCCGAGGACAGGCATGCGCTCGACCTCCTGGGCTTGCTGGATCCAGCCGTCACCCTGTTCAGCGCACGGACCGCTGGTGAGCTGTTGGCGATCGCTGCGCTGAAGGAGCTGGACCCGACCCATGGCGAGCTGAAGTCCATGCACACAGCCGTGGAGGTGCGGGGGCGAGGCATCGGGAGAGCGATGCTCCACCACATCCTCGGCGTGGCTCGTCAGCGGGGGCACCTCCGACTCAGCCTGGAGACCGGGTCGATGGAAGCGTTCGCTCCGGCCCGAGCGCTCTACACCAGCGCGGGCTTCAGTCTTTGCGGGCCGTTCGCCGACTACCCGAGCAGTCCGAACAGCACGTTCATGTCGCTCCCCCTCGACTAG
>JBBSKY010000006.1:0-67634 GCA_038255915.1 Acidimicrobiales bacterium
CAGCAGGCCCACGAGCGCCTTGCCGGCCTGATGCGGCGCTACCAGCCCTTCATGGGCCACCCCGACCAGGTGGCCAGGACGGTGGCCGGCGCCCTCGACGCCCGCAACCCGAAGGACCGCTACCTCGTCGGCCTCGACGCCATGGCCTGGAACCTGGCCGACCGCCTGATCCCCCGCCCCATCCTCGACCGTGTCACCCGCCTCGTCACCGACCTGTAGGCGCCCGTCTTGCTTGGATGGTACCATCAGCGCATGTCATCTGGTACCCAGATCGCCGCTCGATTCGAGGACGATGTGGTGGCCCATATCGATTCGCTCGTCGAGGCGGGCCGATTCCAGTCGCGAGCTGATGCGCTGCGCCACGGCGTGCGGGCGTATTTGGA
The DNA here is from genome assembly GCA_038255915.1 of Acidimicrobiales bacterium. Taxonomy (GTDB): domain Bacteria; phylum Actinomycetota; class Acidimicrobiia; order Acidimicrobiales; family JAUJNH01; genus JAUJNH01. The sequence goes on from JBBSKY010000006.1 coordinate 384, forward strand.
GACAGAGCGGCGCCGACTGGTCGGTGACGCCATCGCCGAGGGGTACCGCCAGGTCCCTCAGGGCGACGACGAGATCGCCGGCGCCGAGGCGTCGGGGCGGGCCATGATCGCCGAAGAGCCATGGTGAGCCTGCCCGCCCAAGGCGAGATCTGGTGGGCGGAGATCCCTGATGCCGGGCGCCGTCCGGCGCTGGTGGTCACCCGGGACGCGAGCATCCCCTACCTGCGAACGCTGCTCGTCGCTCCCGTCACCCGCACCCTCCGGCACATCCCGACCGAGGTCGCACTGGGCTCCGAGGATGGCCTGACCCACGAGTGCGCGGCATCGTTCGACAACCTTCGGCTGGTGCCCCGCGCGATGCTCACCGAACGCGCCGGCCGACTGGCGGCGCCGAAGACCCTGGAGATCTGCCGAGCCTTGCGCGCCGTCGCCGACTGCTGAGGCGCAGCGCTCAGTACTTGTAGTGGTCGGCCTTGTAGGGGCCTTCGACGGGGATGCCGAGGTAGGCGGCCTGGTCGTCGGTGAGGGTGGTGAGGCGCACGCCGAGGGCGTCGAGGTGGAAGCGGGCCACCTTCTCGTCCAGGTGCTTGGGCAGTCGGACGACCTCGAGGCCGTAGTCGTCGCCCCGCAGGTGCAGCTCGATCTGGGCCAGGACCTGGTTGGTGAACGAGCAGCTCATCACGAAGCTGGGGTGGCCGGTGGCGTTGCCCAGGTTCAGCAGGCGACCCTCGCTCAGGATGATGACGGAGTGGCCGTCGGGGAAGGCGTACTCGTCGACCTGGGGCTTGATCGTGGTGCGGGTCACGTCGCTCATGCGGGCGAGGCCGGCCATGTCGATCTCGTTGTCGAAGTGGCCGATGTTCCCGATGATGGCGTTGTGCTTCATCTTCTCCATGTGCTCGGCCAGGAGGATGCCCTTGTTGCCGGTGGCGGTGACGACGATGTCGACCTTGTCGATCACATCCTCGAGGCGCACCACCTCGTAGCCCTCCATGGCCGCCTGCAGGGCGTTGATCGGGTCGATCTCGGTGACCACCACCCGGGCGCCCTGGCCCCGCAGGCTCTGGGCGCAGCCCTTGCCCACGTCGCCGAAGCCGCAGACCACCACCATCTTGCCGCCGATCATCACGTCGACGGCCCGGTTGATGCCGTCGATCAGCGAGTGGCGGCAGCCGTAGAGGTTGTCGAACTTGGACTTGGTGACCGAGTCGTTGACGTTGATGGCCGGGAACAGCAGCTGGCCGGCGTCCTTCATCTGGTAGAGGCGCAGCACGCCGGTGGTGGTCTCCTCGGACACGCCCCGGATGCCCTGGCCGAGAGCGGTCCACAGCTTGGGGTCCTCGGCCATGGTCCGCTCGACCAGGGCCAGGAACACCTTCCACTCGTCGCTGTCGTCCTCGGTGGCGGCGGGCACCTCGCCGGCGGCCTCGTACTCGGTGCCCTTGTGCACGAGAAGGGTGGCGTCCCCGCCGTCGTCGAGGATCAGGTTCGGGCCGGCCTGTGTCCCCCGCTCTGAAGGGCCGCTCGGGCCCTGGCCGTCCGGCCAGCGCAGGGCCTTCTCGGTGCAGTCCCAATACTCCTCCAGGGTCTCGCCCTTCCAGGCGAACACGGGCACGCCTCGCGGGGCGTCGGGGGTCCCGTCGGGGCCGACGGCGATGGCGGCGGCGGCGTGGTCCTGGGTCGAGAAGATGTTGCAGCTGCACCAGCGGACCTGGGCGCCGAGGGCGGTGAGGGTCTCGATGAGCACCGCGGTCTGGATGGTCATGTGCAGGCTGCCGGTGATGCGGGCGCCGGCCAGCGGCTGCTCGTCGCCGTACTCGGCCCGCAGCGCCATCAGGCCGGGCATCTCCACCTCGGCCAGCTGGATCTCCTTGCGGCCGAACGCGGCCAGGGACAGGTCTCTCACCTTGAAGTCGGGCACTGCTGCTCCTGTGGGTCGATGGTCTCGATGCGCAGGGGTTGGGACCAGCAGGCCCGACGCGGTGCAACCCCGGCGGACCCAGGCTAGGGCATTGGACCGGTCAGTCGGGGGGGCCGAGCCCCTGGACGAGGGCGTCGGCCTCACCCTCGGTGAAGACCCGCATGGTCTCGCTGGTGAAGCTGCCGCTCTGGCCAGCGATGAGGGCGAAGCGGGCCATCGTCTCGTCGTCCGGGGCCTCAAGGATGTTGATGATGTCGTAGCCGCCCATCACCAGGTACTGCTGCTTCCACGTGATCCCCATGGCCTTGGCCGCCTTCTTCCCGGAGGCCCGCCCGGCCTTGCCGTCCTTCACCCCCTCAAAGCCCGGCGTCGTGAACTTCATCAGCATGATGTAGGTGCCCACAGCAACTTCCTCTCGTTGTCGTAACGGGTTTCCTCTACCGAGCGTGGCAGTGCTTGTACTTCTTGCCGCTGCCGCACCAGCACGGCTCGTTGCGGCCCACCTTCTCGTGCTCGGCCTTGACCTTCGGCTTCATCGTCTCGGCCGGCTCGGGCTCGGGGCCCGGCGTGGGAGCGTCGTCCTCGCGCGCCGCCTGGGCGACCTGCGCCGCCTCGCGGACCGCAGCCTGGGATCCGCCGAGCGACTGCACCGGCTCTGCCGGCCCCTCCAGCAGGGCCTGGGAGAGGTCGGGGGCCTCCGGCTTCTCCACCACCACGTCGACGTGCATGGCGTACTTCACGAAGTCGTCGTCGATGCTGGAGACCAGGTTGCCGAACATGGCGTAGCCCTCCTTCTGCCAGGCCACCAGGGGGTCCTGCTGGCCCATGGCCCGCAGCCCGATGCCCTCACGGAGGTAGTCCATCTCGGAGAGGTGCTCACGCCACTTCTGGTCGATGAGCTGCAGCATCACCTGGCGCTCGACCTCGCGCATCGTCTCGACCCCACCGTCGACCGAGCCCTCGCGCTGCTCGTAGTACTCGGTGGCCTCGGCCAGGAGGCTCTCCTGGATCTGCCCGGCGCTGACCGCCTCGGCCAGGTCCCCGACCGTGAACTTCGACGGGTAGTACAGCTTGGTCTCGGCCAGCATGCCGTCGAGGTTCCAGTCCTCGACGTCCTCGGGGCAGTACGACTCGACCACGTCGGACAGGGCCGAGGTGAGCACGGCGAGGAGGTGCTCGCGCAGGTCCTCGCCGTCGATGACCCGCATGCGCTTGGCGTAGATCACCTTGCGCTGGGAGTTCATGACCTCGTCGTACTTGAGGACGTCCTTGCGGATCTCGGCGTTGCGGGTCTCGACGGTGTTCTGGGCCTTCTCGATGGCCTTGGTCACCATCTTGGCCTCGATGGCCTCGTCGTCGGGCAGGGCCCGGCTCATCACCCACGACATGGCGCCGGTGGCGAACAGGCGCATGAGCTCGTCCTCGAGCGACAGGAAGAACCGGCTCTCCCCCGGGTCGCCCTGGCGGCCCGACCGGCCCCGCAGCTGGTTGTCGATGCGGCGCGACTCGTGGCGCTCCGAGCCCAGCACGTACAGGCCGCCGAGCCCGACGATCTCCTGGCCGACCGCCTTGCACTCCTCGTCGAACTTGTCCCGCAGGGCCTGGTGGGCGGCCCGGCCGTCCTCGGTATCCAAGTCCAGGCCCTGGCTGTGAGCCTCCTGGTCGGCCAGCATCTCGGCGTTGCCGCCGAGGATGATGTCGACGCCCCGGCCGGCCATGTTGGTGGCCACGGTGACCGCCCCCCGGCGCCCGGCCTGGGCGATGACCAGGGCCTCCCGGGTGTGCTGCTTGGCGTTGAGGACGGTGTGGGGGATGCCCTCCTTGGCCAGCATCTGGCCCAGGACCTCGGACTTCTCCACGCTGGCCGTGCCCACCAGCACGGGCTGCCCGGCGTCGTGGCGCTCCTTGATGTCCTCGATGGCAGCTTCGAACTTGGCCTGCTCGGACTTGTAGATGAGGTCGGGCTCGTCGACCCGGACCATCGGCTTGTGGGTGGGGATCGGCACCACGGGCAGGTCGTAGGTGTTGGCGAACTCGCTGGCCTCGGTCTCGGCCGTTCCGGTCATCCCGCTCAGCTTCTCGTACTGGCGGAAGTAGTTCTGGAGGGTAACGGTGGCCCAGGTGTGGTTCTCCTCCTTGATCCGGACCCGCTCCTTGGCCTCGACCGCCTGGTGGAGGCCATCGGACCAGCGGCGGCCGTCGAGGATGCGGCCGGTGAACTCGTCGACGATCTTCACCTCGCCGTCGGCGACGATGTAGTCCTTGTCCCGCTTGTACAGCTCCTTGGCCCGCAGCGCCTGGGTCAGCTGGTGGACCAGGTTCTGGGACACCAGGTCGTAGAGGTTGTCGACCCCGAGCATCTTCTCGACCCGCTCGACGCCCTCCTCGGACGGGGCGATCGTGCGCTTCTCCTCGTCGACCTCGTAGTCGATGTCGCGCTTGAGCGAGCGGACCACGGCCGAGAACTGCTGGTACAGCTTGGCCGACTCCATGGCCGGCCCCGAGATGATGAGCGGGGTGCGGGCCTCGTCGATGAGGATCGAGTCGACCTCGTCGACGATGCCGAAGACGAAGCCCCGCTGGGCCATGCGCTCGCGGGTGTAGGCCATGTTGTCCCGCAGGTAGTCGAAGCCGAACTCGGTGTTGGTGCCGTAGGTGATGTCGGCGGCGTAGGCCGCCTTCTTCGACACCGGGTCCTCGGTCTGCGGCCCGACCAGCCCGACGGTGAGCCCGAGCCAGGTGTACAGGCGCCCCATCAGCTCGGCGTGGTAGCCCGCCAGGTAGTCGTTCACGGTGACCAGGTGGCAGCCCCGGCCGGTGAGCCCGTTCAGGTAGAGCGGCAGGGTGGAGGTGAGGGTCTTGCCCTCACCGGTCTTCATCTCGGCGATCCAGCCGAAGTGCAGGGCGGCGCCGCCCATGAGCTGCACGTCGAAGTGGCGCTGACCGAGCGTGCGGCGGGCCGCCTCACGGGTGACGGCGAACGCCTCGACCAGCAGGTCGTTCAGGGCGTCGGCCTCACCGTCTTTACCCGCTCGCTCCAGCTGCTCGCGGAACTCGACGGTCTTGTGCTTGAGGTCGTCGTCGGACAGGGCCTCGACCTCCGGCTCGAACGCCCCGATCTCGGGGACGAGGGCCGACAGGGCTCTGACCTTCTTTCCTTCACCGGCGCGAAGGATCTTGGAGAAGACGCTCATGGCGTCGGCGAGCCTACCGGCGCCCCCAGGGTGGAAGGGCTAGCCGTCGGCGCGGATGTCGAGGAGGCGCTCGCGCACGGCGTAGATCACGGCTTCCATGCGGGAGTGGAGGTGCAGCTTCTCCAGGATGTTGCGGATGTGGTTCTTGACCGTGTTCTCGCTGATGAACAGCTGGTCGCCGATCTCCCGGTTCGACATGCCCTTGGCCACCAGCTTGAGGACCTCGAGCTCGCGTGGCGTCAGCGTGGGCGACGGGAGCTGGGCCGCCCCCTCGGTGCGGGTCGACAGCTTCTGGAACTCGGTGAGCAGCTTGGACGCCATCGAGGGGGTGATGAGGCTGTGGCCCTGCACCACGGCCTGGATGGCCTCGGCCACCTGCTCGACCGAGATCTCCTTCAGCAGGTAGCCGGTGGCCCCCGCCTTGATCGCCTCGTAGAGGTCGTCCTCCTCGTCGGAGACGGTGAGCATGATGATCTTGGTGGTGGGGACCTGCTGGCTGATGACCCGGGCCGCCTCGATGCCGTTGACCCGGGGCATGCGCACGTCCATGAGGATCACGTCGGGCACCAGCTCGACGGCCCGGGCGATGGCCTCCTCGCCGTTCTCGGCCTCGGCCACCACCTCGATGCGATCGTCGGTGCCGAGCACGACCCACAGGCCCCGCCGGAACAACGGCTGGTCGTCGGCGATGAGCACCCGGACCGGAGGCCTCGGGGCCTCGGAGGGGTCGGAGGGGTCGGTGGCCTCGCCCTCACTCATGGGGGGAGCCTACCGGTCGGGCTGACGGCGGGAGGGGGAGGCGGTGTGGCGGCGGCAGCGAGCCCGGACACCGTCGAGGCTCCGGCCGCTACCGCAGCCCGCCCCGCCGCGGCCAGGGTGGCGCCGGTGGTGGTGACGTCGTCGACCACGACGACGGCGTGGCCCGACAGGTCGTAGCGGGCGACGAAGCGGGGCCCGTCGGACAGGCGCTCGGCCCGGCTGCGGCCGGTCTGGGGTGGACCAGGCGCCCGGAGAAGGGTGCCGTGGCAGCGGATGCCACAGGCCCGACCCACCGCCTCGGCCAGCAGCCGGGCGTGGTCGACCCCCCGAGCGGCGACCCTGGCCGGCGACGTGGGCGCCCAGGTGAGCAGGCTGGTGCCCGCCGGCACCAGCAGGGCCAGGCCCTCGGCCAGCCACCGCTGGGCGGCCCGGTTGTGGCGCACCTTCAGTCCGGCCACCAGCGACGCGGCCGGGCCCTGGTAGGCGAGCAGGGCGGCGATGCCGGCGAGGGGCGGCCGGTCCGGAACCGGCAGGGCCACGGGCATCCCGGCGGCACACGGTGGGCAGGGCGAGGAGCCCGAGCGCCGGCAGGCGCCGCAGCGGACGGGCAGGAGGAGCACCGGACCACTCTGCCGACCGGCGTGACAGCCGGTCTGAGGGGGGCTCAGCCCTGGAGGGCTGAGACCAGGGCGTCGATGGCCGGGGAGGGCCCGGGGTCGAGGCCTTCCTGGTCGGCCAGGTGGAGCGAGCAGATGTCACCCTGGAAGATCAGGTCGAGGAGCTGGGCCACGTCGCCCTCACCCTCGGCACGGATCTCGAGGGTCCCGGCGACGGCCTCGGCGACCTGGTCGGCCACCAGCTCGAACCGGCGGCTCACCTGGGGGTGCTCCTCGTCGTGGCGGAAGTTCACCAGGGTGAGCAGCTGGCGGGTGACGTCGCCGTGCTGGCCCCAGCCGAGCAGCTCGTCGTAGTCCAGGTCGGGGTGGGAGGCGAAGAAGGCCGGGGCCTTGGCGTTGGCGTTCACCTGGCTCTTGAACCGGTGGGCGGCCACGTCACCGATGTTGCCGCCGCCGTGAGCCACCGGGAAGGTGCGGCCGATGCGGCGGGCGAGGACCTCCATGTCGTTCCCCGGGCGAGCCAGCTTGTCCCGTCGCCGGAGGAGCTGCTCGACGGCGCTGTACACCCACGCCCGGGCACCGGGAAAGAGGCCGACGTCCTCGAGCAGGCACAGGGCGGGGACCAGCAGGTCGCCGATGGCGGCCCGGGCCGGGGGCAGGTCGGGCGGCAGGGAGACCAGCGGCGAGCCCCACTCGCGACACAGGGCGGCCAGGCGCCCCGGGCCGCTGATGCCGACGACGGTGGCCCCGGCGATGGCGGCCTCCTGAGCGGCCTCGACCACCTCCTCGGTGTCCCCGTCGGCCGACAGGGCGAACACCAGCGTGGCCCGGCTCACGAACGGCGGCACGATGTAGGAGCGCACCACCACCACCGGCAGCGGCAGCAGAGGGCCGGCGGCCGCCACGATGGCGTCGCCGGCCAGCCCGGCCGGACCGGCACCGAGCACCACGACGTGCTCGATGCTCTCAGCCGACGGGAGGTCGAGGCTGTCGGGGGGGATGATGGCCTCGGCCACCTGCTCGGGCAGGCCGAGGGTGGCGTCCCACATCCCCAGGGTGTCGAGGCGGGTCATCCGCTCAAGCCTCGAACGTGGGAGCGATGCCGTCGGCCTCGGCCTTGGCCAGCAGGCGCTCGTGCTCGGCGTCGTCGACCTGCTCGGCCTCGTCCAGCAGCATCACCGGGATCCCGTTGCGCACCTGGTAGCGGCGGTGCAGCCGGGGGTTGTACAGGCTGTCCTCATCCTCGAAGTAGAGGAGGGGCCCCTTGTCCTCGGGACAGGCCAGGATGTCGAGGAGCAGCGGGTCGAGGGCCACGGTCAGGCCTCCTTCACCAGGTTGAGCACGTACTCGGTCTTCTCCTTGCACATCGCCTCGTCGGCCGCCTCGAGGTTGCAGCGCAGCAGCGGCTCGGTGTTCGAGGGCCGCAAGTTCACCCACCAGTCGCCGCAGTCGACGGTGAGCCCGTCGAGGTCGTCGACCTTGGCACCGGGCAGGCCGGCCAGCACCGGCTCGATGGCGGCCATGGTCGCCTTGGGGTCGTCGACCTCGGTGTTGATCTCGCCGCTGGCCGCGTAGCGCTCGAAGGGCGTGCGCAGCTGCGACAGCGGCACGTCGCCCTCGCACAGCACGCCGAGAACGACCATGGTGGCGACGATCCCCGAGTCGGCCCGGAAGTTGTCAGCGAAGTAGTAGTGGCCCGAGTGCTCTCCGCCGAAGATGGCGCCGCTGTCGGCCATCGTCTGCTTGATGAAGCTGTGGCCCACCCGGCTGCGCAGCGGGGTGCCACCGTGCTCGAGCACGACCTCCGGCACCGACTTGGAGCAGATCAGGTTGTAGATGACGGTGCCGGCGCCGCCGTTGCGGTCGAGCAGGGCCGCCGCCACCAGGGCGGTGGTGGTGGAGCCACTGACACCCACGCCCTTGTCGTCGACCAGGAACACCCGGTCGGCGTCGCCGTCGAAGGCCAGGCCGAGGTCGGCCCCGGTCTCGAGCACCCGGGCCTGGAGGTCGACGATGTTCGCCGGGTTGATCGGGTCGGCCGGGTGGTTGGGGAAGGTGCCGTCGAGCTCGGGGTAGAGGTACTCGACCTCGAAGGACAGGCCGCCGAAGACCATCGGGGCGATCAATCCGCCCATCCCGTTGGCGCAGTCGGCCACGATCTTCAGCGGCCGGATGGGCCCGGAGCCGAAGAAGCCCCGGACGTGGTCGCCGAAGGCCGGCAGCAGGTCCTGCTCGGTGCGGGTGCCCCGCCGACCGGTCGAGGCGGGCCCGCCGGCCGCCGCCGACTCCTTGATCTCGGCCAGCCCGGTGTCCTGGCCCACGGGGCGGGCCCCGGACAGGCACAGCTTGATCCCGTTGTACTGGGCCGGGTTGTGGCTGGCGGTGAACATGGCGCCTGGGCAGTCGAGGGTGCCGGCGGCGAAGTACAGGTAGTCGGTGGAGGCCAGGCCGAGGTCGACCACGTCGACCCCCTGGTCGAGCACGCCCTCGGCGAAGGCGGCCCCGAGCTCGACGCCCGACGGGCGCATGTCCCGGCCCACCACGATGCGGGGCGCCTTGGTAAAGGCGGCGAAGGCGGCGCCGATGGCCCGGGTCGCCTCCACGTCCAGCTGCTCCGGCACCGTCCCCCGGATGTCGTAGGCCTTGAAGATCTGATCGAGGGGCAGCATCGCCGCCGACCCTAGTCAGCCCCATCGGTCGGAAACCCTCCTGACGGGCAGCGATGTACCGCGCCGACGCGAATTGGGTCAGGATGGCTCCTCGTGGCCGGGATCGAGCTGTCCGTCGTCATGCCGGCCCACAACGAGGAGGACCTCCTCGACAAGGCGGTGCACGCCGTGGTCGACGGCCTCCGTGACCGCCACGCCCCCTTCGAGGTGATCGTCGTCGAGAACGGGAGCAGCGACCGCACCGCCGCCATCGCGGAGGGCCTGGCCGACGAGGTCGTCGAGGTCCGGGCCTTCTCCGCGCCCGCACCCGACTACGGCCGGGCCCTGCGGGCCGGGTTCCTGGCCGCCACCGGCGACGTCGTGGTCAACTTCGACGTCGACTACACCGACCTCGACTTCCTCGACGCCGCCGTCCACGAGGTCAGGGCTCCCGGTGGCCCGGTCATCGTCGTCGGTTCCAAGCGGGGCGCCGGCGCCCACGACGAGCGGGCGCTCCCCCGGCGCCTGGTGACCGCGGTGTTCTCCCTCATCCTGCGCCACGGCTTTGGCCTCGGGGTGAGCGACACCCACGGCATGAAGGTGATGCGCCGCGAGCCCCTGCTGCCGGTGGTCGCCGCCTGCCGCTTCGGCACCGACCTGTTCGACACCGAGCTGGTGCTGCGGGCGGAGCGGGCCGGCCTGCCCACCGCCGAGCTGCCCGTCACCGTCGAGGAGCTGCGCCCCTCACGGACCCCGATCGCCCGCCGCATCCCTCGGACGCTCGGGGGCCTGGTGCGCCTCCGGGTGGCCCTGTGGCGGGAACGGGCCTGACCCCACGGTCACCAGCTCCCGTTCGACCTCCTCCTCGTCGAAGAGCGGCTCGGGCGGGGCGACCGCCTCTCCGTTCTCCTCGCCCGGTCGGGGCCGACGGGACCCTGGGCGCCACGACAGGGGCCCGGTGTCGACCCGCCGCCGGTTGAGCACCACGGCGCCGACCAGGCCGATCAGGGTGAAGGTCCACCCGAGGCCCTCAGCCCAGGTGTAGCCGTAGGTCAGCTCGACGTGGGTGCTGGTCGGCACGACCACCATGAAGTTCGGGGTGACCCGGTAGGGCCCGTCGGCTCCCTTGGCCTTCCAGTTCGGGAAGTACGACACCTTGACGAGCACGGGCACGCCCACCTGGTCGACGTCGAACTCGATCGTGCTGTTCCCCGTGCGGATGGCGCTGACCGTCGTCGACGACTCGACGGGCTCCCGGGGCAGGTCGACCGAGCCCCCCAGCCGCCGGAAGCGGTCGTTGGGATCGCCGGCCTCCGGATCGCCGGCCGGCGCCGGCACCCGGGCCCAGCTCGACGGCCCGTCCTCGGCGAGGAAGACGTCGCTGCGCTCCGGCTCGGCGAACCAGCCCTTCATGGCCAGCGCCTTCCAGGTCCCCTCGGAGCGGGGGACGCCGGTGGCCACCACCGGCATGGTGCGCAGCGGCTCGACCAGCTCCGAGCCCTGCACCTCATAGACCTTCCAGCTGCGGTCCTGGACGCCCTCGTCGTAGCGCACCTGGTGGACCTGGCTCTCGGCCACCAGGACCAGCCGCTCGTCGGCGTCGGCCTGGGCCTGGGCCTCCGAGGAGATGGCCATGTAGTAGCGGTCCCCCATCAGCTGCATGCGGGGGATCCCGACGTCCTTCAGGTTCAGGGCGGTGTAGGGCAGGTCGCGCTGGGGGTTCGAAGGCGACTTCGACACCGAGCCGGCCTTGAGGAAGTGGGCGGCGGTGGTGGGCGACGACTCGAAGTACAGACCCTCAGAGGAGCCGATGCAGCTGTCGGTCCAGTAGGGCAGGAGCATGAGGGCCATCGGCGTGCCCATGGCGTCGAGCTCGGGCTCGTACTCCCACATGGCCCGGCCGCAGCCCCGCTCCTGGCCCACCCGCTTCATCGTGTTGACCACGTCGAAGTACTCGACCTTGCGGGCCTTCTCGCCCGTGCGGGCCGGGCCGTCGCCAGTGCCCTCGTAGCCCACGTAGTTCCACTTGGCCCAGTCGTCGATGTAGGTGGACGAGGCGTTGAGGTCGAGGCCCAGCCTGGGCTGGTCGAGCCAGGAGTGGCCGAAGGGCAAGGCCACCCAGCCCAGCACTACGAAGGCGGCCACGGCCGGGATCAGGATCTGGGGGACGGCCCGGTAGCCCGCGGCCCGCTCGGTCATCTCGGCGGCCCGCACCTCGAGCGAGTCGGCCGCCTGGTGCAGGCCGGGCGCGCCGGCTAGCCCGGCCGCCGAGCTGAGCCCGGCCAGCGCCCGGGCCTGCTCGGCGGTGTCCCGGGCCTGGGCCACCACCTCCGGGTCGATGGAGCGGTCCAGTCGGCGCCACAGGGCCTTCGAGCGGTCCTCCAGCTCGACGGCAACCCGGTCGAGGCGGGCGGCGCCAGCCAGGCCGAGGCCCCAGCCGAGGCCGGCCAGGAGCCGGGCCTGGCGGGCCTGGTCGTCGGCCTCGACGACGGTGGCCAGCTCGGGGCTGCGGAGGTGGCGGCGCCACAGGTCGATGATGACCAGGGCGATCTCGGCGACCAGGCAGGCGGCCAGGAGGTACAGGCACAGGTACCAGAACGGCAGCATCCGGGCGTTCCACAGCTTGCCGGTGGCGTTGGGGTCGGCGGCCGTCGGGCCGGGCATGAACCGGAATGCCAGGGCGGCCATCATCGCGGTGATGGCGAGGACGGTGCCGAGGCGGCGGCCCCGCAGGAACGAGACCAGGGCGCCGGCGACCGCGGCGTAGAAGAGGAGGCGCAGAGCCAGCGGGTCGAGCCCGCTCTGGCCGACGGCGCTGAGATCGGTGGCGGTCCCGGTCTCGTCAAAGGCGCGGACGATCGGGGTGCTGGCTCCCAGGAGGCCCAGCGCCACCGCCGCGACCAGCCCGGCGCAGGCGGCCACGTACCAGCGTGAGCGGACGGTGGCGCTGGCGTAGATGGCGAGGCCGACGGCGACCGGCAGCGACAGCCACAGCAGCGCCTCCTCAATCCCGCCGAGCGACCGCCCGAACAGGGGCAGCGAGTAGCGCTCGATCTTCTCCCAGCCCATGTCGTTGGTGAGCGGGAGCCGGGCGGCGAACGGCACCAGCCAGAAGCCGGTGACGGCCATGCCGAGCACGCCGACGGTGGCGGCGACGGCGAAGCGCTTGACCCGGGGGACGATGAGGACCATCACCACGGCGGCGACGATGGCGAAGATGGCGGGCAGGATGTGGCTGAGCACGGTGCAGCCGAGCAGCACGATGGCCCAGCCCCGGTGCTTGCCGGTGTCGAGGCTGCGGGCCAGGACCCCGAGGAACAGCAGGGCGAACGACAGGCTGATCGAGAAGGAGAACTCGCCCGCCAGGGTGCTGCCGACGTTTCCGCCGTAGATCGTCCAGCCCCGGTCGAACAGGAAGGGCACGGTGGCCACGGCCAGGCAGGCGGCGTAGGGCCGCCGCATGCCGCTGAGCAACCCGAAGGCGGCGGCGGCGGCGGGCAGGGTGACCAGCCCGAGCACCGTGATGAGCTTGAAGGCGATCCCGTAGGGCACCACGAAGCTGAGCAGGGCGATCATCAGGCTGGGCAACGGGAAGTAGAAGGTGAGCGCCGGGAAGCCGGCGTACCAGTCCATAGACCAGCCGGTGATCCGGCCCGACGGCAGCAGGGTGTCGCGCAGGTAGGCCGGCCCCCACACGTGCGCCCCCATGTCGCCGCCCGACGGGGTGGTGTTGGTCAGCAGCAGGTGGGGCTGCAGGTGGAGCCACACGAAGGTGCAGCAGCAGGCCACGACCAGGACGTTGGCCAGGGTGACCAGCTGCCTGGTGGTCGGCGGCGCCAGCGTGGGCATCCTGCGGGTCACCGGCCCATCCTGGCGCACCACCCGGGTCGACGCGGTGTCAGGGGTGGCTGCACCCGTCACTGGAGGAGGAGGGTGATGACGGTGACCGCGTTGAAGGCGGCGTGGGCCACGATGGCGCCGGCCAGCCTCCCGGTGCGGTGGACCAGGAGGCACAGCGCGGCCCCGAAGAGGCCGAGCAGGCCGAGCTGCATGGCCACCACGGCGGCGGGGACGGGGGCGGGGTCGAAGTGGACCAGCCCGAACACAGCACCGGCGCAGAGCACCGAGACGGCCAGGCCGGTGACCCGGTGCAACGACCGGAAGAGCAGGCCACGGAAGAAGATCTCCTCGGCGAGCGGGGTGAGCACGCACAGCACGATGACGAGCACGACGGCCGCCCCCGGCCCGGATGCCCGGTCGACGGTGGTGCGGGCCTTGCTCTCGAGGTCGTCCTGTTGGCCGGCGTCGAGGACGAGCGACGAGGCCAAAGCGGCGACGATGGTGGACCCGAGGCCGACAGCCAGCCCGAGCGGGAGGTCGACCCAGCGGGCCCGCAGGCCGAGCAGCTGCGTCGGGCCGCCGTGGCGGCGCGACCACAGGACGGGCAGAGCGAGGAAGCCGACCCACAGGCCCAACGACGTGGCCACCGAGAAGCCCAGCTCGTTCTGGGCCTCAGCCGGGCCCAGGCCCCGGGCCGACGTCCACGCCACCCCGATGAGCGAAGCGGCGAACAGGCCGATCAGGAAGGCGAAAGCCGCCACACAGATCCCGGTCCAGCCGAGCATCCGCTCGGACCGGTCGCGCTCGGTCGGTACGTCGTGCGGCGCGACATCGCTGGGCGCGGCCATGGCGGTCAGCGTAGGAGGCTCGGGTCGGGAAGGCTCAGGAGGCCAGCAGGGCCCGGGCCGGTCGCGGCGTGCGCCGGTCGACCAGGGTCCAGCCGTTCGGCGGGCGCAGACGGTCGGCGTGACCGGCGCACAGCGACCAGCCGCCGTCGCCGCCCGGATCGTCGACCCACGCCATGGCCCCGGCGTGGTCGTAGGTGAGCCTGGCGGCGGCGGGGCCGCCACAGCCGGGCTTGCAGCACCGCATCGAGTCGGCCACGAAGCAACGATAGGCCCCGGCCTGGCCGTCGTCGCGGATGGCGCGAAGCGGGTCGGGCAGGCCCTGAGCTCTCCTGGCGGCCACCTAACATCGCGCCGTGGCCCGAGTCCCCAACGACCTGCGGCCGGGCCGGCCCCCCCAGCCGCCCGGAAGCGGCTCGTCAGGCCGATGGCGCTGGGTGGCGATCGCCGTGGGCGTGCTCGTGGCCGTCGCCCTGCTCCTGCTCCGTGGTGGTGGCGGGCCCGACCAGCGCGAGATCGGCTACTCAGAGCTGCTCGGGCGGCTGGTGCCCGAGCGGCAGGTGACCGAGGCGGTCATCAGCAACGGAACCGGGCGCATCACGGGCACGCTGGCCAACGGCACCCGGTTCTCGAGCGAAGGGCCCCAGCCGGCCATCGACGGGGACGTGAAGGCCCTGCGCGACGCCGGCGCCGACGTCTTGTTCCGCACCCCCACCGCCAACCCGCTGCTGTCGTTCCTGCCCCTGCTTCTGATGGTGGCCGCGGTGATCGGGTTCTCGGTGTGGATGGGGCGGCGGGCCCAGAGCCAGATGGGCGGGGTGATGTCCATCGGCAAGAGCCGGGCCAAGGTGTACTCGACCGAGCGGCCCAAGACGACCTTCGCCGACGTGGCCGGCTATGCCGGGGTCAAGCAGGAGATCACCGAGGTCGTCGACTTCCTGCGCAGCTCGGCCACGTTCGCACAGATCGGGGCCAAGATCCCGAAGGGGGTCCTGCTCGTGGGCCCCCCCGGCACGGGCAAGACGCTGCTCGCCCGGGCCGTGGCCGGCGAAGCCGGGGTGCCCTTCCTGTCAGTCACCGGGTCCGACTTCATGGAGATGTTCGTCGGCGTGGGCGCCTCCCGGGTACGCGACCTGTTCGCCACCGCCCGCAAGCAGGCCCCCTCCATCATCTTCCTCGACGAGATCGACTCCATCGGCCGCAAGCGGGGAGCGGGGGTCGGCGGCGGCCACGACGAGCGCGAGCAGACCCTGAACCAGATGCTGTCGGAGATGGACGGGTTCGAGACCTCCGAGGGCGTGGTGATCCTGGCCGCCACCAACCGGCCCGACGTGCTCGACCCGGCCCTGCTGCGGCCCGGGCGCTTCGACCGCCAGATCCTGGTGCCCCTCCCCGACCTCTCCGAGCGGCTGCCCATCCTCCAGGTCCACAGCAAGGGCACCCGCATCGGTCCCGATGTCGACCTCGCCGTGGTGGCTCGCGGCACCCCCGGGATGGCTGGCGCCGACCTGGCCAACCTGGTGAACGAGGCGGCCCTGCAGGCCGTTCGGCGGGGTGCCACCGAGGTGGCGATGGCCGACTTCGAGGCCGCCCGCGACCGGGTGCTGATGGGCCAGCGCCGCGAGTCGGTGATGCTGAGCGACAAGGAGAAGGAGGCCACTGCCTTCCACGAGGGTGGCCACGCCGTGACCGCCTACGTGCTCGTCGAGGCCGACCCGGTGCACAAGGTCACGATCCTGCCGACCGGCATGGCCCTGGGCGCCACCCAGCAGCTGCCGATCGAGGAGCGCCACACCTACTGGCGCGAGTACCTCGAAGACTCCCTGGCGGTGATGATGGGCGGCCGGTGCGCCGAGCGGCTGGTCATCGGGTCCCTCTCGACCGGGGCGGGCAACGACCTTCAGCGGGCCACCGAGATGGCCCGGCGCATGGTGCGCGAGTTCGGCATGAGCGAGCGGATCGGGCCGATGGCCTGGGGCCCGAACGACCAGGTGTTCCTGGGCGAGGACCTGCTGCACTCCAAGGACTACTCCGACGACACCAGCCGGGTGATCGACCAGGAGGTCGAGCGGATCCTGCGAGCCGCCGAGGAGCGGGCCATGCAGCTGCTGGGCGAGCACCGCGCCGGGCTCGACGCCGTCGCCGCCGCCCTCCTCGCCAGGGAGACGATCACCGGGGCGGAGGTGGGCCGCCTGGTCGACGCCGCCGCCGGTCGCCCCATCCACCCCACCGGACCCAAGTCGGCGCCTGTCCCGACGTTCTCACCAAGCCCGCCTGCGCCCAACGGCGCAGGCCCCAAGCCCGGGACCGGTCCGGGCTACCCAACCCCGGCCCAAGCCCCGGCCCCCCTCGGCCGCCCCCACGGCCCCTACGACGCCGAGCGCGACCCCGCCTGGCCGGCGCCGACCTGAGAGCTTGTAGAGGGCGAACCCATCGCGAACCCGATCACCCCTCGCGGGCTTCGGCGACGGCGGCCCACAGGTCGGTGGCGGTGACCTCGCGGCCGACGAAGCCGTAGCGGACGACGCCGTCCTCGTCGGCCAGCACGAAGCAGGGCACGGCCTCGATGCCGTAGCGCTCGTGGAGCGCCTTCTCCTCCTGCCAGGCCACCACCGTGACAGCGACGCTCGGGGAGGCCAACGGCCGGATCATCTGCTCGATCCGGCCGCACGAGTCGCAGGTGGCCGAGGTGAACAGGGTGGCCAGCCAGGGGACCTCCGCCCCCTCGAAGTCACTTCGGTCGAGCTGGGCGGGCATGGGCCAACGCCGGGGCTGAGACGGCGCGTCGGACCGCTGGCGTCGCCCCACCACGAGCGCCACCACCGCCACCACCGCCACGAGCACCGCGGCCACCACCAGACGTTCCACGGCGCCTCTTCTGGCGGGCTCAGCGCCGCCCGAGGGCGACGGCCACGGTGCCGCCCTGGGTGGGGGCGCCGTCACCGCTGTCCCGCTCGACGACCAGCAGCTGGGTGGACTCGACGAGGACGGCGTTGCCCTTGGCCGCCGGCTTGTCGTCGAGCCGGAGGCTGCCCCGCACGCCGGGCTCGATGCGCAGGGGCTCGCCCGGCAGGGGGACGCCGTCGCCGTCGAGGGGGGTGACGGTGATCTCGGCCAGCCCGTCGCCGGCGTTGTAGATGGCCAGGGCGTCCTGGCCGGGGCCGACCGCCGCCGCCACCCAGGCCCGGTCGGGCGTGGTCGCGCCCAGCACGTCGCTGCGGTCGGACCGCCCCTCGGTGGAGCGCTCGACGATGATCGGCACCTCCTCGAGGGACCGGGCGGCGATCGAGTAGGGCACGCCCTTCGGGACCCGGGCGTCGTCGAGGTTCAGCTCGGCTCGGTCCTGGGCAGCCACGGTGAGGGTGAAGGGCTCGACGGCGCCCTCCTTCAGGCGCAGCTCGACGCTGACCTCGGCGTCGCGGTCCGAGGGGTTGGCCACCACCAGCCGGTTGGTGACGCCGTCGGCCCGCACCCCGCCGGGCAGGTACCAGGTGGGGGCCGCCGCCTGGGCGGCCAGCGCCGTGCTGGAGCCGCCGCCCTTGCGGAAGTTGCGGCCGACGACCAGGCGGCCGCGGCGGGCCACGACCTCGGCAGACACACCGTCGCGGCGGCGCACGTGCTCGCCGATGTCGATCACCCGCACCGAGCGGCCCGGCACCACGAGACCCTGGAGGTCGCCGGGCACGGCGCGGCCCTGGTCGCTGGAGAAGGCCAGGCTGACGATGGCTTCGTCGGGGAAGGGGTTCAGCAGGCTGAGCACCAGCGAGGAGCCCTGCGCGGTGGAGCCGACCGCGGTGAACCAGGTGTCGCTGGCGCCGGACGCGCACGGGCCGATGGCCGAGCCCTCCTGGGTCTTGATGGCCTGTTGGGCCACCAGCCCGCCGGGGGCGACGATGGTGGCGCCGGCCGGGGTGGAGCCGCCGAGCAGCTCGTTCAGGCGGACGTTTGTGGAGCCGAGGGCCGGCACGTCGATGCGGCGCTCGACGGGGTCGGCCTGGCCGGCGACGGGGAGGGCGGTGACCCGGGCGGCGAGGGGGCGGGCGGTGGTGTTGGCCAGGGCCACGGTGACGTCGGCCTGATCGACGCGGCCCAGGGGCCCGCCGGGGCAGTACCAGGCGCTCGAGCCGACGTCGGGCCCGGCCATGGTCGGCCCCGAGGCCGGCGCGGCCGCCTCGCGGGCGGCGGGGCGGGCGGGTCGGTCGAGGCTGTCGATGGCCACACCGGCCCCGAGGGTGGCGAGGACGACGCCCACGGCCAGGAGGCGCTGGCCGGCGATCACCGGACGCCGCCCTCAGGGTGCTCCCGATCGTCGGCGGCAGCCGCCCCATCCGGATCGCCGGCGTCGTCCCAGTCGTCAGCGTCGTCCTCGAGGTGCCCCGGGTCGCTGGCGTCGCGGGCGTCGTCCCAGGCCCCCACGTCGTCCCAGGCGTGCATCTCCTCACGGGCCGGCACGGCGTCCCCGGCCTCCATCTCTTCCCAGCCGGCCACGTCGTCCCGGGCGCTCAGGTCGTCCCGGGCGCTCAGGTCGTCCCGGGCGCTCACGTCGTCCAGGTCGTCCAGGTCGTCCAGGTCGTCCAAGAGGTCGTGGTCGTCGGCTGGGCCCTCGTCGCCCGGATCGTCGGCGGCCTCAGAGCGATCCTCGTCGGTCACGTCGTCCGGCGAGGGGGTGGCGAGCCCCGGCCTCCCCTGCGGCAGCGGGCCGCCGAACGTGGATCGCGCCCCGCCGGCGGCCATCACCCCCGCACCGCCGACGGGATCGAGCAGCACCACGCCCGCGCCCTCCGGGCGGGGCGGCATCGGAGGGGAGCCCGGGGTCCGAAGGTGGCGGGCCCGTCCCCTGGGCAGGGAGCCGCCGGTCACCAGCACGAGCGCGGCCAGCCACAGCAGGGCCTGCACGAGGACGGCCAGGCGGTGGAGCAGCGGAGTGCGCAGCTGCAGCGTGGCGGCGCCGGGGGCGGCGACGGTGAAGCCGACCACGCCGAAGGCCGGGTGCTGCTCTGCCGACCGCCCGTCGGCCTTCAGCTGCCACCCGCTGCTCGGCGCCTCGGCCACCAGGACCTCGCCGGCCTGCACCTCGCCCTGGAAGCGGGCCGACCCAGGCTTGGTGGGGTCGAGCACCGGCTCGGCGCCGCTGAGGTCGACGGTGGCCACGTCGGCCTTCTTGTCACGGGCGGCGCCGGCGGCCTCGGCCGGCAGCTGGGACCGTACCGGGGCCCAGGCCGCGTTCTCGAAGACGAGCAGCGAGGCGTTGGTGTCGATCTGGCGGAGGTCGACCTGGGCCCGGAGGGCGGCCGGGAGGTCGGCGGGCACCGGCCGCTCGGGAGCGTCGACCGGTGCTGCCCGCAGCGGGATCACCAGGTAGCGCACGCCGAGGGGGGCGAGGCGGTGGCCGAGGTCGACCACGTCGTTGCTGCGGGCACTGCGCACCGGGTCGATCAGCCGTTCGTCGATGCCCCGCTGGGGCCCGGCCCACTGGTCGGCGGCCGTGGGCGGACCGTTCCGCGAGGTGGCGTAGGCCAGCCCGTCGCCCAGGTGCCACCCGGTGAGGGGCAGGGCGGCCGGATCGCCGATCCACAGCACCCGGAAGGCGCCCTCGCCCACCTTGTCCGACATCCACGAGAGGACATCGGCGTGGTCGCGGGCCGGCGCCCCCCAGCGCCCGCTGTGCACGCCGAGGAGCATCGGGAGGCAGGCGAGGGCCACGGCGGCGGCGGCGGCGAGGGAGGCCAGCTGGCGCCAGCCGAAGGAGAAGCCCCGCAGGTCGACCTCGAAGGCGGCGGCGCCGAGGGCGATGGCCAGCGCCACCGGGGCGGCGGCGAAGGGGAGCAGCACCCCGGGCTCGAGGCCGGTGAGACCGAGCCAGCCCCGGCCGCCCACGAGGGCGACGGTGAAGCAGGCCAGGGCCACGGCCCAGCACCGGGCCGCCCAGGCTGCCCGCCACGAGCGGCCGGTGGTCAGCGGGAGCAGGGCGGCGAGGAGGAGCAGCAGGGGCAGCGGCCCGATGGGCAGCGGGCCGGTGGAGAAGCGGAGGAGGTCGAAGGCCCGGGGGGCGTCGGCCAGGGGTCCGGCGGGGCCCGACAGGGCCGACCACTGGCCGGCCCGCAGAAGGCTGAGGCTCCAGGGCGACAGCAGCACCAGGGCCCCGAGGGCCCCGAGGGCGGCGGTGCGGACGGCCCGGATGACGCCCACCGCCTCGCCGGCGATGGCCACGCTGGCCAGGAGACCCAGGGCGGCGACGGCGGCGGCAGGCAAGAGCGCGGGGGCCAGCGCCGTGCCGAGGGCCAGGAGGACGGCCAGGGCGGCGATCTGCTGGAGGCGGGTGCGCCGGGGCGCGGGCGGGGGCTCGAGGCGGCGGACGGCCCGGCCCCGGTGGTGGACCCGGACCCGGGCGAGGTCGTCGAGGTCGACGTCGTCGTCGAAGGCGCCCATCTCGTCGAGAGCGTGCTGGGCTCCCACCTCGGTGAGCGCCTCGCCGCTGGTCCAACCGAGCTCGGGGGCCTGGACGGGGGGGGCGTCGAGGCCCTCGAGCTCGCCGGGGGCGAAGGGCTCGAACGGCAGGGCCCCCCCGGCGCCGACCAGGACCGGGACCTGGGCCGGCCGGTTGGCCTCGGTCCGACGGCGGGCCCGCCGGGCGGCCCGGGCCAGCCCGACGTCGGCCGTGCCGCCGTCCTCGGCCGGTGCGTCGGCGCCGAAGGGGGCCAGACCGGTGGCCCGGAACAGGCGTAGGAGCAGCCACGGAGCCAGTCCGTAGGCCACCAGGCCGGCCAGCCGCCCCCGGGCCAGGGCGTCGGGCCACAGCGGTACCGCGGCGTAGGCGATGGCTGAGGCGGCGGTGGCCCGGCCGCTGCCGAGCGGTCGGGCCAGGCGGGCGGCACCGACGATGCCGGCGACCAGGGAGCCGAACACCACCAGCGTGCCCACCAGCCCGGTGGCGCCGAGCAGGGCGACGCTGGCCAGCCCAAGGAGGGCGAAGGCGGGCGGGACGGCGCCGAGACCGCCCATGCCGGCCGAGCGGGCCCCGCCGAGGTAGGTGCGGAGCAGCTGGAGCGGGTCCTCGGGCAGGGCCGCCAGCGAGCCCAGCTGGGGCATCGGCTCGCGCAGCAGGTGGCGGCTGCCGATCAGGAGCACCAGAGCCAGCGCGCCGAGGGCAAGGATGTGGCGGCGCAGACCGATCGACCACAACCCGGAGGTGCCCTGGCGCAGCAGTTCGGCCCCGGTCCGCTCCCCGCCGCTCCCGGCGTCACCTCCGGCCTTGCGCACCAGCGCCCCCAGCCGGCCCCGGCGGGCCACGAGCCGGCGCACCGCCGTCGGGTCGCCGCCCTTGCGCAGGCCGGCCAGGCGCCGCCGCGAGCCGAGGAGGCTGCCCATCGACCGCAGGTTCGAGGTGAAGGCGCCGAGGGCCAGGCGGGCGTTGCCCCGACGCCCGAGGGCGACGGCCACGACGGCCTCGGTGACGGCGCTGGCCCCGGCCAGGGCCAGCGTGACCAGGAAGCCGACCGGCGTGGCGGCGACGAGAGCGGCCCGCAGCCGCAGCTGGAGGTCGAGTCGGCGCACGTCACCGAGGTGGCTGACCCGCTCGCCGTTGGTGAGGGCGGCGCGGTGGCGGACCCGGGCCCCCGGGGCGGTCATGGTGCGGGCGCCGGCCACCGCGGCCCGCCAGCACAGGTCGAGGTCCTCGGCCCCGAGGACCCCCGCCCGGTCGAACCCACCCAGACGTCGGAACAGGTCGGCCCGCACGAGCAGGCAGGCGCCAGGGGCGACCAGGACCTCCCGCTCGGCGTCGTGCTGGCCCTGGTCCACCTCGCCTGGCTCCACGATGGCCACCGGCCGCCCGAGCGGGTCGGCCGACTCGCCCACGGCCAACAGCAGCTCGGGGTGGTCCCACGCCACCAGCTTCGGCGTGGTGATGGCGGCGTTCCCCCGGTAGGCCGCCTCGAGGAGGAGGCGGACGGCGTCGGGGGCGGGGGCGGCGTCGTCGTGGACGAAGAGCAGGTGCGACGCCCCTTTCACGACCTTGAGGACCTCGTTGGCGGCGGCGGCGTAGCCCGGGTCCGCGTGCAGGCGGCGGACGAAGGCCGAGGGCACTGCCGCGGCCACCCGGTCGGTGGGGTCGGTGGTGCTGGCGGCGTCGACGACCAGGATCGACAGGGCCGGGTAGTCCTGGTCGGCGAGGGCGGTGAGCGACTCCTCGAACCACGGCCCTGGGTCACAGACCACCATGACAGCCACGACGGGCGGCGCCTCATCCAGCGCCGGCTGCCCGGGGGCGAGGTCGTCCATACGGGAGGGCGAGGCTAGACCCGGCACCTCGCCGCCTCGCGGACACCCTCCGGCTCCCCCACCGGCGCCGTCGCCGCCAGGCGCTTGCAACGGTTAGCACTTAGCGTTACGGTTGCACGCATGGATGTGACCCAGACCCTCAAGGACTCCGCCTACGTCGCCGTCGGCCTCAGCGTGCTCGGCTTCCAGCGCGCCCAGGTGGCCCGGCGTGAGCTGGCCAGCACCGTCGGCGTCGACCGCGACCGGCTCGAGGCCTCGCTGAAGGCCCAGGTCGAGGACCTCGCCAGCGCGCTCGACGCCCAGCTCATCGAGGTCAGGACCCAGGTGCAGAAGGCCGTGGCGAACCTCGAGGACGCCCTCGAGCCGGTGGCCAAGGAGCTCGAGGTGCGCTTCGACGACGTCGAGCAGCGGCTCCCGGACCACGTCAAGGCCGTGGTCGCCTCGGCCCGCCAGGCCGCCGAGACCGCCGCCACCCAGGTGCGCTCGCTCCTCGCCGCCTAGGGGCGGCTCCGACCCGGCCTCAGGGCCGGGCGGCGGCCTCGCGGCACGAGCGCTGATCAGTGAGGACCCGTCGCAGGGTCTCGGCCAGCGTCACCTCGGGCCGCCAGCCGAGGGCCCGCAGGCGGGTGTTGTCCCCCACCACCAGGGGCACGTCGACGGGACGCACCAGCTCGGGGTCGACCACCAGGTCCAACTCGGTGCCCGACAGCTCGGCCAGGCGCCGGGCCACGGCCTCGATGACCACGGGCACGCCCGAGCAGACGTTGTAGGCCCGTCCTGGCTGGGCGCTGGTGGCCAGCACCCGGTAGGCCCGCACGACGTCCTCGACATCGAGGAGGTCCCGCTCCGCCGACAGGTTGCCCACCCGCACGGCCCCGCCGCCGGTGGCGGCCGCCTCGACGATGCGCCGGGCCAGGGCGGGCACCACGAACGAAGGGTGCTGGCCGGGGCCGGTGTGATTGAACGAGCGGGTCAGGACCACCCCGGCGCCCGAGGCACGATGGGCCTGGAGGGCGAGCACCTCGGCGGCGGCCTTCGAGGCGCCGTAGGGGGTGACCGGACGCAGCGGCTGGTCCTCCCGCAGCGGCAGGTCGGTCGGATCGAAGGTGCCGTAGGCGTCCGCCGAGCCGACGACCAGGATCCGCCCGACGCGGGCCACGCGGCAGGCCTCGAGCACTGCGGCGGTGCCCAGCACGTTGACCCGCACCACCTCGGTCGGGTGCTTCCACGAGTCGCCGACGTGGGCCCAGCCGGCCAGGTGGTACACCACCTCGGGGGCCGCCTCGGCCACCGCGGCGGCGACCGCGGCCTCCTCCGCGATGTCGGTCCCCTCGGCCAGCACGGCGACCTCGTCGCCCGCCGCCTCCAGGTGGGCCGTGAGGTGCCGACCCACGAACCCGGCGGCGCCGGTGACAAAGGCCCGCATCGCCTCGACCCTAGAGGCTGGTCGCAGGCCGACGGGACCTTTCGGACCGGTCCGTTATCCTTCCCGGGTCCACGCTGGGCATGAACGGAAGGTTCAGGGTGCAAACACAGGATGGGGCTCGTGGTCGCGGGCTGGATGAGGACGACCAGCCGGTGACGGTTGCCCCGGATTCCTCCCCGACGACGAAGGTCGGGCCCCGGGCGGGGACCCGGCGGGTGCCGGCCCTCGTTGGAGTCGGAGACGACGGATCGCTGGGACCGCGCCAGAGGGCCCAGGTCATCGATCTGGCCGCCCTGACCGGGCTCGTCGTCCTGCTCGCCTTCTTGTGGGGCCGGGCCCGGGCCGTGCTGTTCTGGGTGGACGAGGGGATCTCGGTGGGGATCTCCTCCCAGCCCTTCGGCTCGATCCCCGACGTCCTCCGCCAAGACGGCTCCCCGCCGCTGTACTACCTCCTCCTCAACGTGTGGATGTCGCTGTTCGGGTCGTCGGAGGCGGCCACCCACATCCTGTCGCTCGGGTTCGCGCTGGCTTGCGTCCCTGCCGGCCTGTGGGCCGGGTGGAGCCTGTTCGGGCGCCGGGCCGGCTGGATCTGCGCCAGCCTCATGGCCCTCAACCCGTTCCTGGCCTTCTACGCCAACGAGACCCGGATGTACACCCTGGTGGTCCTGCTGGGCCTCCTGGCCACCGCCACCTTCGTCCACGCGTTCGTCTTCGGGCGCCGCCGCTACCTCCCCGCCTTCACCGTGTCCCTGGCGCTGCTGATCTACACCCACAACTGGGGCCTGTTCTTCGGGATCGCCGCTGGCGTGTCGGTGCTCTTCTGCGCCCTCCTAGCCAGGTCCCGCCTGGCGGTCATCCGCGATGCCTGCCTCGCCTTTGGCGGCGCCGTCATCTTGTACCTGCCCTGGCTGCCGATCCTGCTCGACCAGATGGCCCACACCGGCGCCCCGTTCTCGCGACGCCCGACGCTCGGGGCCGTGCGTGGCGACGTCATGGGCCTCATCGGGTCGCCCGAGTCCGTCGTCATCATCGGTCTCGGCGCCGCCCTCGGGGTCGCCCTCCTGGTCCAGCGGCCGTGGAAGCGGGTCGGCCTCACGGTCGTGGCCATCTCCATCGTCCCCGTGGTGGCGGTGGCCATCGCCTGGATGATCTCCCGGCAGGAGTCGGTGTGGCACCCGCGCTACCTCGCCGTGGCCCTGGCGCCCATCGCCGTTGTGCTCGCCGTGGGCCTGGCCCGTGGGGGCCGGGTGGCCGTGGCCTGCCTGGTCATCTACGGCTTCCTGAACGCGCCCATCGGGGTGAAGCAGCTGCCCACCCAGAAGAGCAACGTGGCGCTCGTCGCCGATCACTTCGCTCCGGCCCTGAAGCCCGGCGACCTAGTGGTCAGCGACTTCGGTCGGATCCCCCTCCTGTCGTACTACATGCCCCCCGGGCTTCGCTACGCCGAGGCCACCGGGCTGGTGCCCGACCCCCGCCGCACCAACCAGCGGGACGGCACGCTCCGGCTGCGGGCCGCCGACCAGCGGGTGACGCTGCTGCCGCTCGTGGCCAGCCTTCCCGTGGGGGGCCAGGTCCTGGTGATCTGCCCCCCGATCAGCCGCCTCACCTTCGACGACACCGAGTTCGTGCAGCTGATCTTCACACGCTGCACCGAGGCCGAGACGCTGCTGGCGGCCACCCCGGGCCTGCGCCTGGTCGACAAGCTCGACATCGACACGGACCTTCCCACCATCCACTCCTCGGTGCAGGGCCACCTGTACCTCAAGGAGGCCTGACTCCTACGGCCCGGCCCGGTCGGTGGCGTCGCCGCCCAGGAGGGCGGTGAGGTAGCCCTTGGCTGTGGCGCCCTCGGGCGACAGGCGGCCCTGCCAGTAGGCGAGGCTCCCGAGCAGCGTCGCGCTGAGGGCCAGGGCGGCGAACCCGCCAACGACCCAGCGCCACCGGCTGGACCAGGCCACGGCGAACAGGCCCGCCATCGGCACCGCGAACAGGGCGTTCACGTCGACATAGCCGCGATGGCCGAAGCCGGCGCCGAGGGCCCAGTCGCTCCAGCTGGCGAGCAGGTAGGTCTCGAGCGCCAGACCCGCCATGACGGGCCAGAACCACTCCCGGTACCTGCGCCAAAGGGGCCACAGGCCGAGGGCGGCCAGCATCAGGACCGGGGCGTAGGGCGCCAGGCCATGGGGCCGGAAGGCGTACAGGACGCGCCACTGCGGGTGGAGTAACGAGAACCTCTCGTCGCCCCGGTAGGAGAACAGGAGCGGCGCGCCCCGGGCGAAGCTCCAGGCCAGGAGGGTGGCGACCACCAGTGGGGCGGCGGCGAGGGCGCCGATCAGGACGCGGGGCCAGTGGCGGGCGAGGAGGGCCGTCCGGGCCCTGGCCGTCGGCCAGCTCACGACGCCGAGGGCCACGAGGGGCACGATGGCGACCAGGTTCACCGGGCGGATGCCCACCACCAGGCCGGCGGCCAGGCCGACCTCGAGGCTGCGCCGCCACGACCCGGGGCACTCCCGCCAGCGGACGGCGGCGAGCATCGTGAAGGCGACAGCGGCGAAGGAGAAGGCGTGGCTGTAGGAGGAGTCGAGGGCCAGGTAGCTGAGCAGGCTGGTCCCGAAGCCGACGCACAGCAGCGTGGCCGCGGTGGCCAGGTCGGGGAACAGGCGCAGGAGGAGCCGGCGCAGGGCGGCCAGCCCGGCGATCCCCCAGGCGAGGGCGGCCAGCCCCGACGCCAGCTGCTCGCTGCGGCTGTAGCCGTCCGCCTCCTCGCCCCGCAGGAGGGCCACCCCGTGGCCGGCGGCGAAGAACGGGAGGGTCATGACGGCCACGCCCGGGGCGTACTTGTCGAGGTAGCGGCCGGTGGCGGGCTGGTAGCTGAGGCCGCTCAGGCCCACGAGGCGCTCGGTCGGGAAGCGCCGGTCGACGAGGGTGGCGAAGGAGGGGTCGCGGTCGATGAGGTAGGCCGTGAGGTAGGCGTAGTAGCCCTCCCCGTCGCCCTTCACGACCAGGGGCGGGCGGCCCGGGCTGTTCAACCCGACGTAGGCCACCAGGGCCACGGCCCCGATGAGCACGATGGCGGCGGCTGAGAGGGGCCCAGGCCGTCCCGGCCCGTCCGACGCCCGGTCGGGACGGACCGTCGACCGGACGGACCGGCTCAGGAGGCGATCCTGGTGACGGCCAGGACCCGACGGCCGGCGACGGTGGAGGAGCCGTCCGGCGCCGGTTCTGTGACCGCCGACCCGCTGACGACCGGTGCCGGGGCGAAGCGGGCATCGGCCTGGAGGGCGCCCCGCCACTCGCCGCAGCGCAGCTCCATCTGGGTGAACCAGGGCACCGGTGTCGGACCGGTCCAGGGCTGGGCGCAGACCAGCAGGACCTTGGCGCCGAGGGGGGTGGCGTCGAGGACCGGCCGCAGCGACGTCTGCGGGGTGGCCGCGGTGAGGCGGGCCAGGGCGTCGCGCCAGTCGGCCACTCCGGGATCGGCCACCGGGCCCATGGCCGTGGCGTAGCGCAGCCCCGGGGGGAGGTAGTAGGCGAGGACCGGCACCTCCTCCATCTGCATCACCACGACGAGGTCGCCGGCGTCAAGCCCGGGGCCGACCGCCTCCACCAGCGGCGTGACCTGCGGCTTGTCATCGAGGTGGTCGACGGACCGCAGGCCGCTGACCCGGGCCAGGGGCTGCACCCACAGGGTCAGGATGAGCGCCAGCGCCACCAGGCCCCGGGTCCCGGCCCGGGCCAGGCCCAGGGCCGCCACCAGCAGCACCGCGGGGGCACAGACGGCGAGGTAGCGGGGCGCCCAGGACGGGCTGACCTGGGCGGCGAGCCAGCCGACCACGACCGGGATGGCGGCGATCAGGCCGACGGCCAGCAGCGGGAGCCGCAGCCGGTCGTCCCGGCGCACCAGCACCCACAGCGCGGGACCGGCCACCAGCAGGAGGGCCACCAGGACCCGCTCGCGGTTGTCGCCCAGCACCACGGCGACAACGGTGACGGCCTCCCTCGGGAGGGGTCTGGTGGACCACGGGGCGCCGGTGTGGGCCCGCTGGTAGGCAAGGGTGGGCAGCCACGGGAGATAGGCCAGACCGGCGGCGCCGAACCCGAGGGCCGCGTCGCGCAGCAGCCGGCGGCGGTCGGCGGCGGCCACGGCGCAGGGGATGAGGGCCGTGGCCAGCCCGATGACCAGCCACAGGCCCCAGCTGTGGGTGTAGAGGACCAGAGCCAGGGCCACGGCGAACGGCGCCAGGTGGCGCTGGCGGCCGAAGGCGAAGGCGTGGAGGAACGACGCGGTGGCGACCAGGGCCAGCAGCACCACCAGGGCGTACATCCGGGTCTCGGTGGCGAAGAAGGCCAGGTAGGGGCTCACGGCGACCAGGGCGGCGAAGGTCCAGCCCACCCGGCGCCCGAACAGGCTCCAGCCGGCCCACAGGGCGACCGGGATGGTGGCCAGGGCGATGCTGAGCGACAGGGCGTGGGTGGCCGTCTCGGAGGTGCCGAACAGGGCCATCCACCCGTGGAGCAGGAGGTAGTACAGCGGTGGCGAGCCGTCCTGGGCCAGTAACCCGGGGATCTCGGCCAGCCGGTGGGAGGCGATCCCGACCGATATCCCCTCGTCGATCCACAGCGAGGTGCCGAGGTCGCCGACCCGCAGGGCGAACGACACGGCGATGAGGCCGACCAGCCCGGCCACCAGACCCATGACGGGTGACCACGACGTCCCCGACCGTCGCTCGGTCTTCTGTTCCGCAGGGCCGCTCGGGCCATCGAGCGGCTCCGGCGCGCTCCGCGACCCAGACCACAGCGCCGCCCGGAGGGCGCCGCCCTTGGCCAGTCCGCTGCCCGGGGACGCGGCCCCCATCAGCGCCCTCGCCCATCACGCATGCCGTCGCATCCTCACATACCGGCGGGCCGACCCCGGCGCCGCGACCGGCCGGACCCCCGCTACGGGGCCTACTTCTCCTCGTGGTAGTCCTTCTCGACGTTGACCTCCCAGACGTCGTGGGGGGGCTGGTGCCCGAGGATGTTCTCGACGCTGAGCATGGCGGTGAGCATCGAGTGGTCCTGGTTGTTGTACTTGTGCATCCCGTTGCGGCCCACGGGGTGGACGTTCGGGGTGTTGGCCGTCAGCCAGTCGCGCATGATCTGCAGGTTCGCCTTGTAGGTGGCGTCGTAGAACGGGTACGCCTTGGGCATGCGCACCACGTAGCCCTCCTCGACCACCGACGGGTCGACCAGGCCGAGCTGCTGCAGCTCGCGCTTGCCCCGGGCGATCAGGTCCTCGTCGGGGGCGTTCCACAGCTCGTCGCCCTCGAACACGAAGTACTCGAGGCCGAGGCAGGTGCGGCCGTCCTTCACCAGGAAGGGCGACCACGAGCCGAAGTTCTGGATGCGGCCCACCTTCACCTCGGGGGCGTGGATGTAGATCCAGTTGTCGGGGAACCCGGCCGACTCGGGCACCACCAGGGCCACGGTGAGGAAGTCCCGGTAGGTGAGGCGTCCGGCGGCGGCGATGACCTCGGGGGGTGGCGGCGGGTCCATCGCCTTCAGCAGGGCGGTGAACGGCATCGAGGAGACCACGTCGGAGCACGGGTACTCGGTCTCCCCCCCGTCGCGGGACGAGCCGACCACGGCGGTGGCCCGGCCGCCCTGGTGGCGGATCTTGGCCACCTTGGACTCGAACACCACCTTCGACCCCTGGGCCTGCACCAGCTCGGTGCACTTCTCCCACATCTGGCCGGGGCCGTACTTCGGGTACTGGAACTCCTCGATCAGCGAGGTGATGTCCTTCTGGTTGCGCTTGGGCAGGAGGGCGTTGACGATGGCGCTGATCAGGTTGAGGTTCTTGATGCGCTGGGCGGCCCAGTCGGCCTGGATCTTCTCGGCGGGCACGCCCCACACCTTCTCGGTGTAGGTCTTGAAGAACGTGCGGTAGAGGCGCCAGCCGAAGGCGTTCGCCGTCCAGCCCTCGAAGCTCGTGGTCTCCTTCGGCGGCCGGACCCGCACCCACAGGTAGGACAGCACGCTGAGGACCGACTCGACGATGCCCAGGTTCTTCAGGGCGTTCATGGGCTTCAGGGGGTAGTCGTAGAACTTGCCCTTGTAGAAGATCCGGCTCATCCGGGGGCGCATCAGGAAGTCCTCGGCCGGGAGGATCTCGTGCCACAGCTTCTCGACCCGGCTCACCTTGGTGAAGAAGCGGTGGCCGCCGATGTCGAAGCGCCAGCCGCCCCGGGTGGCCGTGCGGCTGATCCCACCGACCACCGTGTCGCCCTCCAGGATGGTTGCGGTGACGCCCGCCTTGCCCAGCTCGTAGGCGGCCGTGAGCCCGGCAGGGCCGGCGCCGATGACCACGATCTCAGGGGTCTGGCCCCCGGACGGGTCGGTCGAAGTGGCGTTGCTGGGCGCGGGGTCAACCGTCGGGGAGTCAGACATGGCCGTTCGATGCTCGCGCCGCTCGTCGGTCAGGCGCCAGCCGCACGGGCGTAGACGCCGGCCAGGCCCTCGGCGCAGGACGCCCAGCTGTAGGAGGCGGCCCGGGCCCGCCCGGCCTCCACGACGAGCTCCCGGGCCGCCCCGTCGAGGCCCAGCACCCCGGCCAGGGCGGCGGCCAGCGCCTCGACGTCGCCGACGGGGACCAGCGGGGCGGCGGCGCCCAGCACCTCGGGCAGAGCCCCCGCCTGGGTGGCCACGACGGGCACGCCGGCCGCCATCGCCTCGAGCGGCGGGAAGCCGAAGCCCTCGTAGCGCGACGGGTAGGCGAGGACCGCCGCCCCAGCGAGCAGATCGTCGCGCTGGATCGCCGAGACCCAGCCGGGGCGAGAGATGCGCCGGCGGGCAGGGTCACTGAGAGCAGCCGTGGCCTCCTCGACCGCCGTCGCCCCCCAGCCGTCGGGCCCGGCCAGGACGAGCCGCAGATCGGGGTCCTCCCGGGCGAGCAGGCCAAAGGCGGCCACCAGGTCGTCCAGGCCCTTGCGGGGCTCGATGGTCCCGAGCGCCAGGACGTACCGGGGGGCCCCGGCCAGGTCCTGGCCCCGGGCGGGATCGCCCTGGCCGGGAGCGGGGGCGCCGAGGGCGACGGCCACCACCCGGTCCGGATCGGCCCCGAGCTCGTCGACCACCTCGGCCGCCACGAACCGGGAGGTGGTGTGGACCAGGGCACCACGGGCGAGGGCGGCCCGCACCGCCGCCGGGTACCGGGCGCTGGTGGCATCCACCAGCTCGGGGTGGCGCCAGGGCGTGAGGTCGTGGATGGTGACCACCGTGGCCGCGCTCGTCGGGGGGACGAGGAAGGCCGTGCCGTGGACGACGTCGGCCCGGCCGGCGAACCACTCGAAGCGGGGAGCGGCGACCCTCGGCCACAGCCGAAGGCCGAGACCGGCGGGGAGCGTGCCCCGGCGCACGCCGACGCCGGGCGGGAGGACCTCGCCCAGCCTCCGCCACCTCCGCAGCGACAGGGCGTAGGCGGTGACCTCCAGCGCCGGCACGGCGTCGGGCGGCCGCCCGGCCAGCCCGCCCAGCAGACCACCGACGAAGACGCCGACCCCGGTGGGCCGGCCCAGCAGCGGGGTGGCGTCGACGGCGACGCGGAGGCGGTCCACAGGACCGATGGTGCCCCGGCAGCCAAAGGGGCGGGGGGATGCGGGTCTCCGGCGAGGCGGTCTCACTACGCTCAGGGCCTCCGGTGGAGAACGGGCCGCGTGCTGCGCCGGCCCCGAACGGAGAGGCCCGCAAACCATGGCTCAGATCGTGCGAAGCGCCTCCCGGCGAGTTGGCGCCAGGCTGGCCGCCGCCGCCCTGGTCAGCCTGCTGCTGGGCGTGGTGCCGCTCGTGGCCCGGTCGGCGCCGGCCGGCGCCTACCCCACGGTCAACGTGGAGGTGCGGGGCCACGGCTGGGGCCACGGCCGGGGCATGGGGCAGTACGGGGCCATCGGCTACGCCACCATCTACGGCTGGTCGTCGGCCCAGATCCTCGACCACTTCTACGGCGGGACCCGGGCGGGCACCGTCGCCGAGGACCGGCCGGCCAACCCCCCCTTCAGCGTCGAGCTGTTCAAGGAGCGGGGCGAGTGGCCGTGGGTGACCGCGGCCAACGGGATCGACGTCACCCTGCCCGGCGGCGCGGTGCGGTCGGCGAACGCCTGGTACGCCGTGCCCGTCGGCGCGGCGACCTGGGACCTCTACGCCGGCACGACGTGCGCCGGCGCCGGGTCCAGCGCGGCGAGCGTCGCCAACCGGGTGGCCACGGTCACGGGCCAGGTCCGCTTCGCACCCCGGACCGACACCACGGTGCCGTTCGCCCCCAAGGAGGCGATGACCCAGACGTGCCGCACCGGCGTCCACTACCGGGGCGACCTGCGGGCGGTGGAGTTCAACGGCGGCCCCGACACCATCAACGTCCTGCCGCTCGAGAGCTACCTGTGGGGCTCGGTCCCCCGCGAGCTGTCGGCCAGCTCACCGGTGGAGGCCCTGAAGGCCCAGGCCGTGGCCGCCCGGTCCTACGCCCTCAGCCGCACCCTGAACAACATCTTCGCCGGCTGCGACACCGCCTGCGGCCTCTACCAGGCCTACGAGGGCGCCGACATCGAGGCGGTGGCCTCCACCGGAGCGGTCATGGCCACCGCCGGCGTGGTCCGGCGCACGACCGCCAACGGCAGGATCGCCCCCACCGAATACTCGAGCTCGACCGGCGGGTGGACGGTGGGCGGCACCTTCCCGGCCGTCGAGGACCTCGGCGACGTGGCCAGCCCCAGGCACGAGTGGAACGCGTCGGTCCCGGTGAGCGCCATCGAGGCGAGGTACGCCCGAGGCACCCTCGAGTCGATCACGGTCGACCAGCGCGACGGAATCGGCGCCATGGGGGGTCGGGTGATCTCCATGACCCTGCGGTTCTCGGGCGGCGCCGCCACCATCTCGGGCGACGACTTCAAGAACGCCTTCATGGCCCAGGGGGTGTTCAGCCGGTGGTTCGAGATCATCGGGGGCGCGATCCAACCGCCCGCTTTCACGCCTCTCACGCCGTCACGCCTGCTCGACACCCGTCCCGGCGCCAGCACCCTCGACGGCCTGGGCGGCGTCTCCGGGGCCCTCGGCCCGGGCGCCACCCGCAACCTCCAGGTCACCGGTCGCGGCGGGGTGCCCGCCACCGGCGTCGGCGCCGTCGTGCTCAACATCACCGCCACCGGCCCCTCAGCCGGCGGGTACCTCACGGTGCACCCCGCCGGCCAGCCCCGCCCCAACGCCTCCAACCTCAACTTCGGTCGCGGCCAGACCATCCCCAACCTGGTCATCGCCAAGGTCGGCACCGGCGGCCAGGTCAGCATCTACAACGACACCGGCTCCACCCACCTCATCGCCGACGTCGCCGGGTGGTTCTCCGCGGGCCCCGGCTACGAGGCGCTGGACCCGGGCCGCCTGCTCGACACCCGGCCAGGCGCGTCCACCGTCGACGGCCTCTCCGCCAGCGGCGGCAGCCTCGGTCCCGGGGCCAGCCGCACCCTGCAGGTCACCGGGCGGGGCGGGGTGCCGGCCAGCGGGGTGGGCGCCGTCGTGCTCAACGTCACCGCCACCGGCGCCACCGCCGGCGGCTTCCTCACCGTGCACCCCACCGGCGCCACCCGGCCGAACGCCTCGAACCTCAACTTCGGGCCCGGTCAGACCGTCCCCAACCTGGTCATCGCCAAGGTGGGCCCCGAGGGCCAGGTCAGCATCTACAACGACTCCGGCTCCACCCAGGTGATCGCGGATGTCGCCGGCTGGTTCCCGAGCACGTCCCCCTTCGCCTCCCTGGCGCCCGTCCGGCTGCTCGACAGCCGCTCCGGCGGCACCACCATCGACGGGACGGCCGCCGCCGGCGGGCCCGTGGGCGCCGGCGCCACCCGCATCCTCCAGGTCACCGGACGGGGCGGGGTGCC
The DNA here is from genome assembly GCA_038255915.1 of Acidimicrobiales bacterium. Classification (GTDB taxonomy): domain Bacteria; phylum Actinomycetota; class Acidimicrobiia; order Acidimicrobiales; family JAUJNH01; genus JAUJNH01. The sequence continues at coordinate 33,822 of JBBSKY010000006.1, forward strand.
CGCCAGCGGCGTCGGCGCCGTCGTGCTCAACATCACCGCCACCGGCCCCTCAGCCGGCGGGTACCTCACCGTCCACCCCACCGGCCAGCCCCGGCCCAACGCCTCGAACCTGAACTTCGGGCCGGGCCAGACCATCCCCAACCTGGTCGTCGCCAAGGTTGGCTCCGGCGGCCAGGTCAGCATCTACAACGACACCGGCTCCACCCAGGTCTTAGCCGACGTCGCCGGGTGGTTCCCCGCCTGAGCCGGCCCGTTAGCCTCCTCGGCCCGTGCCCGTCCCCACCTCGGCCGTCGTCCGCGCCCTCGGCGAGGACGTCGTCCTCGAACCCCTCCCCGGGGCGCCGGACCTGACCGACGTCCGCGACGCCCTCGAGCGCCTGGCTCCGGTCGAGCTGGCCCCAGGCGACGTCCGGGCCGCACTCGCAGTGGTCGCCGAGCACGCCACCCTCAACCCCTACGCCGCCCTCACCAGCCGGCACCCGGCCATCGCCCGTCTGAAGCTGGTCACCCGCAAGCTGACGTTCTTCGTGGCCCACAGCCTGGCCGTGCAGGTCACCGACCTGGCCCACGCCCTGCTCGTCGCCGGCGCCGCCACCGCCGACCGGCTCGAGCTGCTGGAGGAGGAGAACGCCCGGCTCCGCCACGACCTCGACGAGCTGCGCCGGCGCCAGGGCACCACTTCATGAGCGGCCCGGCCATCCACCAGCTGGTCCCGTCGTTCGTGCCCGGCGACGCCATCGGCTCCCACGTCCGCCGGGTCCGGCGCCTGCTCCAGGACGCCGGCATCGAGTCCCGCACCTTCGTCAGCGCGGCCCACCCCGACCTCAAGAACGAGTGCGAGCCGTACCGGCGGGCGTCCGTCAAGGCCGACGACGTCCTGCTCTACCACCTGTCGTGCAGCGACTCGATGGCCGGGTGGCTGCTGTCCCAGCCCCAGCGCCTGCTCGTTGACTACCACAACATCACCGAGCCGAGGTGGTTCGACCGCTGGGCTCCCCTGGCCGCCCACGACATGCGGCTGGCCCGGCTCCAGATGGGCACCCTCGCCTCGCGGACCGAGGCGGCCGTGGCCCACTCGCGCTTCAGCGCCCAGGAGCTGGAGGCCCACGGCTACAACAACGTCGAGGTGGCGCCCCTGCTGTTCGCCCTGCCGGCCGGCGTCGACCGCACCGACCGGCCGGTGCCCGAGCGGGGGGCCCGCTGGCTGTTCGTCGGCCGCCTGGCCCCCAACAAGTGCCAGCAGGCCATCATCGGCGCCCTCGCCGCCGCCCGCCGCGGCCCCGACCCCGACGCCACCCTCACCCTGGTTGGCGGCCGCACCATCGGTCCCTTCGCCGACGAGCTGCAGCGGCTGGCCGGCGAGCTGGGCGTGGCCGCGGCCGTCCGCTTCGCCGACCACGTGCCCGACGCCGAGCTCGAGGCCGCCTACCGCGACGCCGACGTGTTCGTGTGCCTCAGCCGCCACGAGGGCTTCGGGGCCCCGGTCATCGAGGCCATGGCCCGGGGCGTGCCCGTGGTGGCGCTGCGGGCCGCAGCGGTGCCCGAGACGGCAGGAGACGCCGCCCTGGTCCTGGACGACGACGACCCGGCCGTGGTGGCCGCCGCCGTCTGCCACCTGGCCACCCATTCCGACCTGGTGGCCGGCCTGCGCCGGGCCGGTCTGGAGCGGGCGGCCCAGCACGCCCCGGGCCGGGCCGGGCCGGCACTGCTGAGGCAGCTCCTCGACCTGGCCGGCGGTGGCTGAGGCCACGGTCGCCCTCGTCACCCCCCGCTACGGCGACCGGGTGATCGGAGGGTCGGAGGCGGTCATGCGGGAGGCGGCCCACGGCCTGGCCGGCCGCGGCTTCGACGTCGAGGTGCTGACCACCTGCGCCTGGTCCCACTACACCTGGGCCAACGACCTGCCCCCCGGGCCGAGCCGGGACGGGGCCGTGCGGCTGCGGCGCTTCCCCGTCGAGCACCCCCGCTCGCTCGCCACATGGGCCCAGATCGACGTCCGCATGAGCCAGGGCGAGCGGCTCACCCCCGAGGAGGAGCTGCGCTGGGCCAGCGGGCGCTTCCGGGTGCCGGCGCTGTACCGGCACCTGCTGGGCAGCACCTACGACGCCGTCGTCTTCTCTCCCTACCTGGCCTGGACCACCTTCGCCTGCGCCCCCGCGGTCGCCGAGCGGGCCGTCGTCATGCCCTGCTTCCACGACGAGCCGGCCGCCCGCCTCGTCCTCTTCGGCGGCCTGCTCGGCGGCTGCGCCGCGGCCTGGTTCCTGTCCGAGCCCGAGCGCGACCTGGCCGCCTCCCTCGGCCCGCTCGGCCCCCGCCCCACCGTGACCGGCGCCGGCGTCGCCGTGCCCCCGCGCCACGACCCTGCGCGTTTCCGGGCCCGCTACGGGGTGACCAGGCCCTTCGCCCTCTACGCCGGCCGCCGCGAGCTGCTGAAGGGGTGGGACCGCCTGGCGGAGGTGTACCGGGCCGCCCGCGCCCACCTCGACCTCGACCTCGACCTGGTCACCTTCGGGGCCAACGAGCTGCGCCACGACCTGCGCGACGCCCCCGGCATCATCGACCTCGGGGCGCTGCCGGCGGAGGACGTCCCCGACGCCTTCGCCGCCGCTGCGGTGTACGTGCAGCCCAGCCGCAACGAGAGCTTCTCCCGCACGGTCATGGAGGCGTGGCTGGCCGGCACCCCGGTCCTGGCCGACGCCGGCGGCGCGGTCGTGGCCTGGCACGTGCGCCGCAGCCAGGCCGGGATGCTCTACGGCGACGACCACGAGCTGGCGCGCTCCCTGCAGCTGATCGGCTCCCGCCCCGAGGAGGCCCGCAGCCTCGCCGCTCCGGGCCGGGCCTACGTGGTGGACAGCTACGCCTGGGACGCCGTGCTCGACCGGATGGCCGCCTCGCTGGCCGAGGTCACCGGGACGGCCCTCCGGAAGCCGGCATGACCGTCGGGCGGGTCGTGGTGGTCGGCCCCCACCCCCCGTGTCCCAGCGTGGCGGCCCGGCTGTGCGCCCGCCTCGGCGCCGAGCACGCCCGGGCCGGCGCCCGGGTGCTGGGCGTCGACCGGCTCCCCTCGGCCGCCGGGCGCACGGTTCCGCTGCGGGGCCTGGCCGGCGCCGCCGCAGTGGCCTGGCTGGCCCTGGGCGCCGACCGCCTCGAGCTGGTCCTGGTGCCCGGCCTGGTCCAGCGGGCCGGGGCCCGCTCGCCCGAGCACCGGCTCATCGCCGCCGCCTGGGGCGTCGCCCTCGGTATCCCCCGCTCGACCCGGATCCACGTGCTCGACCCGGTCGACGCCCTCCAGGTCGGCCTCCGCCCCGGGGCCACCGCCCCGCCCGGCCTCGAGATCATCCAGCACGTCCCCCGCATCGACCCGGGCCCCGTCGTCATCGGCGCCGACGGCCCGGCCGGCGGCGACCCGTGGGCGGCGTGGGCCGACGCCGTCACCCGACGGGCGGCGCTCGACCGGCGGGCCGGGCTCAGCCTGCGCCTGCCCACCCCGCCTCCTCCGTTCAGGAGCCGCAACCAGCGGGTCGTCGACCACCTCCGCGACTCCTACGGCCAGCCCGGCGAGGTCGCCGTGCAGGCCATCCTTCGGACCAAGCGCCTGGCCCGGGCGGCCCTGGCCGCCGCCCGCCGCCGGCGCGGGAGTGCGTGAGGCCCCCGACACCCGGCCGGTAGCCTGGGCCGACATGGCAGCCCCCGCCGTCGGTGATGTCGCCGACGACCCCGTCGACCTGCACGTCCGGGTCGTCACCCCCAAGCGGGGGGTCGTGCGCCGCCTGGCCGACGTCTACGCCGCCCGCGAGCTCCTCGTGGCGCTGGTGCGCAAGGAGCTGAAGGTCAAGTACAAGGACAGCACCCTCGGGTTCGTGTGGTCGATGCTGAACCCGGCGCTGTACCTGGTGGTCTTCTACCTCGTCTTCTCGCTGTTCCTGAAGAACGGCATCCCGCTGTTCCCGATCTGGCTCCTGTGCGGGCTCCTCGTGTGGAACTTCTTCTCCATCGTGCTCTCCAGCGCCACCAGCACCATGGTGGCCAACGCCGCCCTTGTGAAGAAGGTGTCGTTCCCCCGCGAGGTCCTGCCCCTGGCGGCCGTGGGCGCCGGCATGGTCCACTTCTGCCTGCAGGCCCTGGTGATGCTGGGCGCCCTCCTCGCCTTCCGCCACCGCATCGACACCAGCTACCTGTGGCTGGTGCCGATCGCCCTGGTCTACCTGGTGCTGCTCAGCTCGGCCCTGGCCGTGGCCCTCTCGGCCATGAACGTCTACGTGCGCGACCTCCAGCACCTGCTCGAGCTGGTCCTGCTCGCCTGGTTCTGGATGACCCCGATCGTCTACCCCTACTTCCAGATCGTTCCCAACCTCATCGACCGCGGGTTGCCGTCATGGGCCTTCCTGGTCAACCCGATCACGCCGGTGGTGCTGGTCTTCCAGCGCTGCCTCTACGGCACACCCGTGGTGAACCTGAGCGACCCGGAGCCGCTCGTCCTCCTCCCGGCGTGGGGCCCGGGGACGATGCTGCTCCCCCTGCTCGTCGGGATCCTGGCGTCCACCGCCCTCCTCGGCGCCGCCATCCACCTCTTCGGCCGGCTCGAGGCGAACTTCGCCGAGGAGATGTAGCCCGAGTGACCGCCGCCATCGTCGTCGACGGCGTCACCAAGCGCTTCAAGATCGGTGGCGAGAAGTTCGACTCCCTCAAGGACCGGCTGATCCACCTGGGCCGGGTGCAGCCCACCGAGTTCTGGGCGCTGAAGGGCATCGACCTCGAGATCGCCCAGGGCGAGAGCTTCGGCCTGCTCGGCCACAACGGATCGGGCAAGTCCACCCTCCTCAAGTGCGTGGCCGGGATCCTGCAGCCCACGGCCGGCCAGGTGCGCACCAAGGGCCGGATGTCGGCCCTGCTCGAGCTGGGCGCCGGCTTCCACCCCGACCTGACCGGGCGGGAGAACGTCGAGCTGAACGGCCTGCTCCTCGGCCTCGACCGCAAGAGCATCGCGGCCCGCTTCGACGAGATCATCGACTTCGCCGGGCCCGAGGTGGCCAGCGCCATCGACCGCCAGGTGAAGTTCTACAGCTCGGGGATGTACGTGCGCCTGGGCTTCGCCGTGGCCGTCAGCATCGACCCTGAGATCCTCCTGGTCGACGAGGTGCTCTCGGTCGGTGACGAGGCCTTCCAGCGCAAGTGCATGAACCGGGTGAAGCAGCTGCAGGGCCAGGGCTGCACGATCGTGGTGGTGACCCACGCCGCCGACGTGGTGCGCCAGATCTGCGACCGGGCCGCCGTGCTCGACCACGGCGACCTGATCGTGGTCGGCGAGCCCCCCGTGGCCATCCGCACCTTCCGCGAGCACCTCTTCGCCACCGGCCAGGGCGACACCGTCGGCGACCTGCTCGACGAGCCGCCCGTCGTGGAGGGCGAGGAGGCGCCGCCCTCCAGCCGGCGCACGCTGAAGGTGAAGGTGCGCAAGGTCGACGTGCGCCACCCCGGCCAGCCCGACCGGGCCTACCTGCGCACCGGCGAGCCCCTCGAGGTGGCCATCACCCTGGAGACCTCCGAGCCGATCCCGGGTGTGAACGTCGGCCTCGGGATCCGCGACGTCGAGGGCCGGATGGTTTGGACCTCCAACACCGAGCTGCTCGGCGTGCCCACCGGGCCCATCAAGGACCAGGCCACCATCACCTACCGCTTCGGCTCGGTGCCCCTCCTCGACGGCGACTACGCCCTGCACGTCGGCGTCGTCAGCATCGAGGACGAGTCGGTCATCTACGATTGGATCGACTCGATGACCGGCTTCAACGTGCTCAGCACGGCTCGGGTGTTCGGCCAGGTCGACCTGCCCGTGCACGTCGAGCGCACCTGAGCGTGACCAACCCGTCGGACGACGCGCTGGCCGGTGCCATCGACTACAAGCGCCTCTACGACTACCGCTTCAAAGACGTCGACCAGGCGGGCCGGGTCGCGGTCTGGGGGGTCCTCGGACTGTGGCTGTGGGAGCGGATGGGCCGGCCCCAGCGGGTCCTCGACCCCGCCGCCGGTCGCTTCGAGTTCCTGAACGCCATCGGTGCCGGCGAGCGATGGGCCGTCGACCAGGTCGACACCGGGTTCGCCCGCCACCCCACCATCCGCCTCGAGGTCGGTGACGCCCAGCAGGTGGTGCTCCCGGCCGACCACTTCGACGGCGTCTTCGTCAGCCACTTCCTCGAGCACCTCCAGAGCCAGCAGCACGTCGCCCTGTTCCTACGCCACCTCCTCACCGCCACCGCCCCCGGCGGCACCATCGCCATCCTCGGGCCCAACTTCCGCTACTGCGCCTCGCAGTACTTCGACTGCGCCGACCACGTGGTCCCCCTGTCCCACGTCTCGGTGGCCGAGCACCTCCACGCCGCCGGGTACGAGGTGACCGAGGTCATCCCCCGCTTCCTCCCGTTCTCCTTCCGCTCGGCCCTCCCGCCCTCCTCCACCCTCACCGCCGCCTACCTCCGCCTCACCCCGGCGTGGCGGCTGCTGGGCAAGCAGCTGCTGATCCTGGCCCGCAAGCCCGACCCTTCCTAGGCTGAACGCCATGGACGACGGCCCCACGGGGGGCGTGGATGACGTAGCGGTCGTCATCCCGGTCTACGGGGGTGAGCACACCCTCGAGCCGCTCGTCGCCGAGATCCGGCCCCTCACCGAGGTCACCACGACCGCCGCGGGCCGGCGCTACCGGGTGGTCGAGATCATCCTCGTCCACGACCGGGGCCCGGACGCCTCGGCCCAGGTGATCGCCAGGCTCTGCAGCGAGCCGCCCGTCCGCGCCGTGTGGCTGGCCCGCAACTCCGGCCAGCACGCCGCCACCGTCGCCGGCATCGCCAGCTCCTCCGCCCCATGGGTGGTCACCCTGGACGAGGACGGCCAGCACGTGCCGGCCGACATCGGGCTCCTCCTCGACCGGGCCCACGCCGCCCAGGTCCACCTCGTGTACGGCCGCCCTGAGGAGGGGGCTCCCCACGCCCTGTGGCGCAACGCCACCAGCGACGCGGCGAAGTGGCTGGCCCGCACGGTGGCGGGCTCCGACCTCGACGACTTCACCAGCTTCCGGCTCATCGAGGGGCCGAGGGCCCGGGCCGTGTGCGCCTACGTGGGCCGCCGCACGTTCCTCGACTCGGCCCTGCGGTGGGGCATCGACCGCAGCGAGGTCCACCGCACCACGTGGCGCCCCGAGAACCGCTCCCGGTCGGGCTACGACCTGAACCGGCTGCTCTCGCACTTCTGGACCCTGGTGCTGAGCAGCGGGAACCGCCCGCTGCGGATCGTGTCCACCGTCGGCGGGGTGGTGGCCGCTACCGGCACCCTCGGTGCGGGCGTGGTGGCCTGGCGCCGGCTGCAGCCCGACTGGGACGACGCCCCGGGCTGGGCGTCGGTGATGGTCGTCCAGCTCGTCTTGGGCGGCGGCGTCCTGGCCACCCTCGGGGTCCTGGCCGAGTACGTCGGGGCGCTCCTGCGCATCGCCCAGGGCCAGCCGCTCTACATCACCGTCGACGCGCCGGAGCCAGCTCCGCCCGCGTGACCGCTCCCCCGGTTCGGACCCTGCTTATCGGAGCCGGCCAGGTGGGGCAGGCCGTGGCGGCCGCCCTCGCCGAGCCGCCGGCCACCGTGCAGGTGCCGTGGGAGGAGCCGGCCTCGGCCCGGGAGGTGATCGGCGGTGCGGTCCAGCGGTTCCTCCACGACGCCGAGGACCGGCGCTGGGCGCTGTGCTGGTCGGCAGGCAAGGGGGTCGTCGGCACGCCGGGGGCGGCCCTCGAGCTGGAGCGCAGCTACCTGGCCGCGGCGCTGGCGGCCGTGGCCGCGGCGCCGGCGGACGTCCGCTCGAACGGCCAGCTGTGCCTGGCCAGCTCGGCCGGCGGCATCCACGCCCGAGAAGGCTCCGGCGCCGTGACCGAGGCCTCCGAGCCGACGCCGGTGTCGCAGTACGGCCATCACAAGCTGTGCCAGGAGCACGACGTCCGGCGGTTCGCGGCCGCATCAGGGCTCCCCTGCCTGCTCGGTCGCATCTCGAACGTTTACGGCCCCGGCCAGGACCTGCGGAAGTCCCAGGGCTTCGTCTCGGTCCTGTGCCGAGCCATGCTGCGACGCGACGGCTTCGTGCTCACCGTGCCGCCGGACACCATCAGGGACTTCGTCTACGGCGCCGACGTCGGCCGCCGGATGGCGGCCTGGCTGGAGGCCGACCACCGCGACCTCGCCGGTGCAGCCGCCGTGAAGCTGCTGGTGTCGGGGCGCTCGACGACGCTGCACGAGGTGATCGCCGTCGTCCGGTCGGTGGCCCGGGTCCCGGCCCGGATCACCGTGTCGGCCCTCCCCCGCCCCGGCCACCAGCCTCTGCGCACGGTCTTCCACTCGATGTCCCTGCCCGAGCTCGACCGGGCCGCACCCACGACCTGCCTGGCCGAGGGGGTGCACCGCACCTGGCAGCACCTCCTGCACGCCACCGCGGCGGAAGGGACCGGGGGCTGAGGACCGGGGGCTGAGGACCGGCGCCGGGTCAGGTCGGCTTGGTCGCCTGCTGGACGCAGTGGGTGTAGGGGAAGCGGTAGACGTCGGACCAGATCTCCTGGTCGACCGCACCGAAGGACGCCTCCACCAGCCGGCGGTAGTCGTTCGGGTGGCGGACGAACCGGCCCCGGTCGAGGGCCATCAGGACGCGGGCGACGGCCCGCTGGGAGGGCTCGAAGCAGGGGTCCATGGTGACCAGGCGACCCCCGGGCTCGAGCAGGTCGCAGGCCGAGGCGAGGCCCCGGCCGGCGGTCTCGTCGTCGAGGTGGTGCAGGACGCCCAGGCACACCACGACGTCGACGGGGCCGGTGCCGAGGGCGTCGAGGTCGAACACGTCACCGCAGATGAACCGGGCGTGAGCCGAGCCGTGGTCCGCCTCGGCCGACCGGATGTAGGAGGGGTTGCTGTCGACCCCGACGTAGTCGACCGTGGGCAGGAACGGGACCAGGCGGCCGTTGCCGCACCCGAAGTCGAGCACCCGCAGACCGGGCCGGGGATGGATCACCCGGTCCCGGAGAAGCTCCATCTCCCGGTGGGCGCCGATGGTCCGCCGCGACGCCTCATAGGCGAGGGGCGACGCCAGCACCCGCTCCAGCACCCGCACGGAAGGCGATTGTAGGTGGCCCGCTCCGGGGTCGACCGCTGACCCGTCGGTAGGATCGCCCGGTGGAAGGGAACCGGCGGCGTGGCGCGGCGGGCCTCACCGATCTCGTCCTGGCCGCCGCCATCGCCGTCGCCGGCTTCACCCTCCTACGGCCCGACTGGTTCCACAACCAGAACGGGCTCGACCCGTTCTTCTACACGGGCATGTCGCTCAACCTGTCCGACGCCATCGACTACGGGGCGGACGCCCACTACTTCCTGTCGAGGTGGACCCTCTACATCCCCGAGCTCCTGGCCCAGCGGCTGCTTGGCCCGTCGGTCGGCTTCATCGCCACCCGCCTCGTGCTCCTGGCGCTGGCGGGCGCCGGCCTCGCCCTCCTGCGCCCGGCGACATCGCGCCGCCTCGACCTCCTCCCGGTGGCCGTGGTCGGGCTGTTCTCACCGCTGGTCGTCCGGGCCGTCTTCGTCGACTACAGCGATGCGGTCGTCGTCCCCTGCGGCCTGGCCATGCTCGCCTTGGCCGCCAAGGGACGGGTTGGAGGCCGCACGTCGGCGGCCATCGGGGCCCTGGGGGCCTGCGCCGTGGTCGCCAACACCTTCGCCCTCGTCATGGTCGCCCTCACCATCGGCGGCTACCTGGCCCGCTCGCTCCCGACGCCCCGCCGGCTCCCGACGCAGCTGGCGGCCATCCTGGTGGCGGGCACCGCCGTCATCGGCGCCGGCCTGGTGTTCTTCCGGTGGCGCTACGGCATCGCCAACGTCTATGCCCCCGCCATCGACTTCGTGCGGGACAACGCCGGCAACCGCGACCCGCTCAAGTCGCCCCGCCTGGTGTGGCTGCAGTTCCGCCTGTGGATCTTCCTGCCTCCGCTGGTGCTCGCCGCCGCCGCCGCCCTGCGGGCGGCCCGGGTGATCCGCCTGGGTCCCGCCGAGCTCGTCGTGCTCGGCGTGGCGGCGGTCCAGTACGCCTTCCAGGTCACCTACCAACTCGTCCTCGACGGCTCGACGTTGGAGATCAGCTACTACTTCTCGTACATGGTGCCGGCCTACACGGCCGCCCTCGCCGTCGTGCTGTACGGCCTGCTCCAGCGTTGCTCGAGACTGGCGACCTGGGCGTTGACCGCGGCCGTCGTCACCCTCCTCGCCGCCTGGCGGCACCTGCCCGAGGTCCACCTGGCCAGCTGGACGACCTTCGCCGGCGGGGTCGTCGCCATCGGCCTCATCGGCGGCCTGCTGGCCCGCCGGCTGCCCGTCCTGCTCCCCGTCGGGGTGGTGGCCGTGGTCCTGGCCGCCCAGCTGGCGCCGCCGGCCGACGAACCCAGGCTGCCGGGCGAGCTGCGGGTGGACGCGGGCTACGCCACGGTCTACCGGGGCGGCACCTCCACCGGGGTCGAGCGGTTCCGGGCCATCCCCGCCTTCCTCAACCAGGTCCACGCCCTCGACCCCCAGGTCCGCAAGGGGGCAGGGTGGATCGTGGGCCGAGGCACCGGCCAGCAGAAGGCGGCCGTCCTCTCGGTCCAGGTCGGCATGCCGAGCCGCTGGCTCAACCCGCCCGCCGCCCAGCTCGACCCCTACCTGCCCGTCAACCCGTCGCGCTTCGCCGCCGACCGCTTCGTCGAGCAGCGCCTCACCCACATCATCGTCGTGTGCCTGCCCGAGGAGCTCCCGGTCGTCCTCACCCGCCTCGAAGAGCTCGGCTTCACCGTCGGCCCACCCCTTCTCGACGACGTTGACACCCTGGCGAAACCGGCCACCCAGCTCTACGTTGCCCCCATGGCCCTGCGTGGCGGCGACGGAGCCGGGTGATCACGAGATGTGGGCACGAGCGGCTTCAGCTCGTCGAGCCGAGGCGGAGGAAGGTTCTCCCCTTTCCCCGCGCTCGGGACAATCGCCCCCTTTGCTCGTTTCCCGAAGTCTCCCGCGAGGCTCTTGTCGAGGCCGAAGGGGGATAGAATCTGAGCGACCCTGTGCTAAGAAGGACTCCATCAATCGACGGGAGAATTCTGCATGCCTCACTTCTTGACCAGTGTCCGCAAGCCAAGGTATCTGGCGGCCGCCGCCGGCGTGGCGCTCCTCCTGACCGCAGTTGGAACCGGGATCCAGCCGAGCGGCGCCGAGGCCTTCTGTGACGCCGACCCCTGCGGCCCGGAGGGCACCTACACCCCGGTGACACCGACCCGCCTCCTCGACGGCCGGCTGACCGACCCCCAGATCCGTCTCGGTGTCGACGGAACCACCGACCTGAAGGTCACCGGCGTGGTAGATGAAGATGACGTGGAATTGGTTCCTGCGACGGGCGTCTCCGCAGTGGTGCTGAACCTCACCGTCGACCTGCCGACCTTGGACAGCTTCTTCACGATCTCCCCCACCGGCACGGCCACCACCACATCGAGCCTGAACTTCGCCGCCGGCGAGACCAGAGCGGCCGCCACCACGGTCAAGGTCGGAACGGACGGCATGGTGACCATCACCAACGCCTTCGGTCAGGCCTTCCCCATCGTCGACATCCAGGGCTACTTCTCTGACGGCACCGAGGACGAGGAGCCCGGCAGCTCCTACGTGCCGCTCCCGACCCCGAGCCGGGTCGTCGACACCCGGGTCGGCGGCGCCGCGAACAAGTTCGCAGCCGACACGACGAAGAACATCTCCTTGACCGACCCCCCGGTGGAGGGGGCCACCTCCGTGCCGGCGGGCGCCACCGCCGTCGTCGCCAACCTCACCGTCACCAACACCACCGCTGACGGCTACCTCACCGCCTTCGCCGAGGGGACCGACCCGCCACTGGTGTCCAACCTCAACTGGGCCGCCGGCCGGCAGATCCCGAACCTGGCCACCATCCCCCTCAGCACCGACGGCATGATCACGGTCTACAACTCGGCCGGAGCCACCGACGTCCTGATCGACGTGACCGGCTACTACGTGCCCGAGGATGACGAGACGGTCGGTGACCGGTTCACCCCGGTTGACCCCGACCGCATCGGCGACTCCCGCTCGGCCATCGGAGGTCTCGTCACCTTCACCACCGCCGACCAGGCCCAGAACCTGAAGGTCACCGGCGCGGATGCGGCGCCGGAAGGCGCGTCCGCCGTCGTGGTGTCCATAACCAGTGACAACGTCACCGCCGAGACCTTCTTCACCGCCTACCCCAAGGGTGGAGCGACGGCGCCCAACGTGTCGAACCTCAACCCGATCGCCGGCGAGCAGGCCGCCAACCTGGCCATCGTCCGGGTCGGGGACAACGGTGAGATCACCCTGCTGAGCAGGACGCCGACGGCAAACGTCATCGTCGACCTCTACGGCTACTTCGAGGGTGAACCTCCTGCGGAGGCCATCATCGACATCGCCTTCGATCCTCTGCTGGGTTAGCAGCCTTACGAGCAGGCGAGGAAGGCCCGGCCCTCGGCCGGGCCTTCCTCGCTATCGGGGCACGGTGCAACGCGTGGATCGCGTCAGCGGCGGGCGGAGCGGAGGCGGTCGAGGGCGGCTAGGAGGTCGGCTGCGGTGGTGGCGAAGGTGCGGCGGGCGGCCTCGGCCAGCCCGCCCCGGGACAGGGCTTCCCTCCGGGCGGGCTGCTCCAGCAGGTCGAGGAGGACGGTGGCCAGCTCCTCGCTGCCGCGGCCTGGGTCCAGCTGGAGGACGGTGCCCTCGGCCAGCTCGGCGGCCGCCGCCACGTTGGTGACACAGGGCACGCCCAGGCCGAGGAGGTCGCCGATGGCCGCCGAGCTCTCGCCGTAGGTGGTGGACCGCAGCTGGACGCCGACGCTGGCCCGGGCCACCCACGCCCAGTACTCCTCCCGTGACAGCTGGCCGGTGGTGGTGACGTGCCCGGCCACGCCGAAGGCCTCGGCCGCCTCGGCGATGCGGTGGCGCCAGTCGTCGCCGATCCAGCCGACGAAGGCCAGACGGGCCGGGCGGCGGGTGCGCACCAGGGCCAGCGCCTCGACCAGCACCAGGGGCGACTTCACGGCGTCGACGATCCCGAGGGCGACCAGGAGCGGCGGGTCCTCCTCGGGGGCCCGAGGACGCGGGGGTCGGGGCACGGCCAGCGGCAGAACCTCGACCGGGGGCAGCACCGAGCCCGGGCGCTGGTCGAGGGCGAGGAGGCGGGCGGCCAGCTGCGAGCTGACGATCACCCCGGTGCTGTCGGCCACGGCCCGCCCGGTCATGCCGATGCCCCGCTTGGCCAGCTCGTTCGGCAGGGCCCGCAGCTGCGGGGTGGTGTGCAGCTCGGCGGCCGGGTAGAGCTCGGCCAGCTGGTGGGCCAGGTACCCGTCCGGATCTGCGTGCCGAAGCGATTCGCCCCACGCCGGCCCGGTGAGGCGGACGTCGTGGAACCAGGCCACGCCCGGGTGCCGGCGCAGGGCCTCGAGGGAGCGAACGTGGTGGACCGAGTTCCCGAGCGTGTACACCAGGTGGTCGAAGGACCAGGGGTTGTACATCGTCTCGATCATCAGCACCGAGGCAACCTCGTAGCCCACCTCGTCCCTCGGCGCGGTGCCCATGGGGTCGAAGGCCACCACGTCGGCCAGCCGGGCCAGCTCGTCGAGCAGCTGCCCGTTGTAGGTGGCGACACCGCTGTCGATGGGCGGGAGCGGGCCGACGACGCCGATGACGGGTCGTGACGGGCGACGGGTCATCGGCGGCGGGTGACCGCTGGTGCGGAGCCCGTCGAGGGCCGCCACGGCCCGATCGGCGACAGCGGTCCAGGTCAGCCCGGGTGCGCGGGCTGCGGCCCGCTCGGCCAGCTCGTCGCGGAAGGGCCCGTCAGCTAGGCCTGCGGCCACCACCCGGGCCAGGTCGAGGGCGTCGGTGGCGTCGAAGGTGGACGGAGGCCACCGCAGGATCTCGGGCAGCGACGTGGTGTTCGAGGTGACCGCGGGGCAACCGCAGCGGATGGCCTCGGCCACGGGCAGCCCGAACCCCTCGTAGAGGGAGGCGAAGGCGAACAGGCGGGCCGACTGGTAGAGGGCCCGGAGCACCTCGTCGCTGACGTAGCCGGTCAGCACCACCTCGTCGTCGTCCAGGCCCTCATCCAGGCCCACGGCCACGAGGGCGGCCAGCGACGGCCCGTCCATCCGGCAGGCCACGACCAGCTGGTGGGCCCGGCGCAGGTCCTCGGGCAGGCGGGCCCAGCCCCGGACGAGCCCGGACAGGTTCTTGTGCGGCGCCGGCGCCCCCACCGAGAAGACGAAGGGACGGGTGACGGCGGGGAGGGTGTGGCGGACCAGGGCGGCGGGGAGGGCCGGGTCGCCGGAAGGCCGGAACCAGTCCCCCGTCCCGGCGCCGATGACAACGACGCGCCCGGGCTCGACGTCGAGGTGGCGCACCGCGTCGTCCCGGGTGTGGTCGGAGATGGTGAGCACCAGGTCGGCCTGGCGGATGAGGTCGAGGCGCTGGTGGTGGGTGCGGTGGCGCCAGCCCTCGAGGTAGGTGGCGGGGTGGATCGAGGGGATGAGGTCGTAGACGATCGTCGCCACCGGCCAGCCCCGGCGGGAGATGTGGGGCGGCAGCATCACCGTCGGCCGGGCCCCCTCCATCGGCGACATGACCACGTAGGCAGCGTCGTCGCCGACGTCGGCGACCGCGGCCCCGGTGTTCCAGGACAGCAGGGGCGAGGCGAGGAGGTCGGTGGGCAGCGCCGGCGGGAAGGGCAGGCTGGGGTTGAGCAGCAGCCGCTCCACCCGCCCGGTGGCCACCAGCGCCCTGGCGCACTCGGTGACGTAGCGGGCGATGCCCCGGTCGGGGTGGTGGAGCGACTGGGCGGCCTGCAGGTCGAGGAGCAGCCGCATGGCGGACGGCTTCAGCCCGGGGCCCGGGCCAGCTCGACCAGAACCAGGTGATCGGCGGTCGGTTCGGCCGGCTGTCCCACCATCCAGCCGCCGTCGACCTTGAACGCGGTAGCCCGGTGGGTGACGGCCCAGCCGGCGTCGGCCAGAGCGGCGAGGCAAGGCTGCAGGCTGATGTCGGCCGTCGCTCCGACCACAGGTGCGGCGACGACAAGACGCCCGCCGGTCGACAGCCACGCCGCCGCAACCTCGAGCCGTCTCGGATCGTCGGCGGTCAAGGGGCCCCGGCAGGCGAACACGACGACGGCGGCCGGACCTGCCTCCCCGGCGGCGGCCTCCCCCGCGGCAGACTCCCAGCCCGGTGTCTGGACGCCACGGTCGAGAGGCGAATCAGCCCCACCCCCGACGAGCGTGGTGGGGTGGCCGGCGCCGGCGGTGAAGACGGCGAGCTCGGCCAGCCCACCGACCAGCACGACCGGGCCCCCGGGCGTGGCCCGGCCGAGGGCGGCGAGGGCGAAGGGCACCTCGACCGCGGCCCGGCTGCCTGCGAGGTGGCTCGCCGACGGGTCTGGCGAGCCGACCGCGGCACCAAGCTCGGCCAGCCGGCGCTCGACCCGCAGGGCGGCGTGCTGGAGGAGGGTGGAGGCCTCGGCGACGGTGGTCATGGCCGGGTCGACGACCTCGTACATGCGGTCGTGGACGCGGTGGGTCTCGCTCTGCAGGCCGTCGATGCGCGCCCCCAGGCTCTCCCGGGTGTGCTGGGCCTCGTTCGTGACATGCCGGAACAGGGTTTCGAGCTTGGCGTTCAGGGCCGAGGTGACCGGTGCGGTGGCGCGGCGGAGGCTCGCGGCGATGCCCATGTCGGGGTTGGACCCTACCGCTGCGGTCGAGGCCGCTAGCCTCCGGCGCCGTGCTGTGGACCTCGAGACCGTCCTGATGCGGGAGGTGACGGCGGCGTCGGCGCCGGCGGTCGCCCCCCCACCAAAGGACCGGGCCCCACGCCCCGAGGGCACGGCTCGTCAGCCGCCGGAGGCGTCGGTCGAGGACCCCACGCCCCACCCCCCCACGAAGCCCTCGACCGGGCTCGCCGGCCTCCTTTGGATCGGCGTGCTCGGCGTCGCCGTGCGGGTCTGGCTGCTGGCCTCACCGCTCGGGTACCTCAACTCCGACGAGGCCCACACCTCGATCCAGGCCCGCGAGCTGTTCCGGGGCCACGCCTGGATCCTGGTGCCGGGCACCCCCTACGGCGGCAACGTCGAGGCCTGGATCGACGCGCCGCTGGCCGCCCTGCTCGGCCTGTCCGCCACCCGCAACAAGGTCGAGGCGATCCTGCTCTGGCTGGTGGCCGGGCTGGTGCTGGCCCGGTCGGTGCGCCACCTCGGCCGGGGCCCGGTGGCCGCCGCCTTCGGCGTGGTGTGGCTCCCCTCGGCCGCCATCGTGCTGCTCAGCACCCTCGACTACCCCGGCTACGCCGTCGGGTTCCTCGCCACCTGCGGGGTGCTGGCCCTGGCCCGACCCCTCATCGACGATCCACCGCCGCCGGCCCAACCTGGAGGGGACCAGCTGGAGCTTCGGGCCCTGGCCTGGCGGGCCGCTGCCACCGGTGCCCTGGCCGGGCTGGCCGTGTGGCAGCACCCGCTCTACGGCTGGATCTGCGCCACCACGCTGGCCGCGGTGGCCTGGCGCCAGCGCCGCCTCGCCCGTTCGGTCCTCCTCCCGCTGGTCGCCGGCGGTGTGGTGGCCCTGGCCCCGGTCGTGGTCACCAACCTGCGCCACGACCTGGTGTCGCTGCGGTTCCGGAGCCCGGCCGCCATCGCCTACCCCGAGCGGGTCCGGGCCTGGGTCACCGACCTGTACCCCCGGTCGGTGGGTGCCAAGTGGCTGGACCCCGGGTGGGTCCTCCGCGGCCCTAGCCAGGTGCTGGCCGTGCTGCTGCTCGCCACCCTCCTGGCCACCTGCGTCGCCGTTGTGCGATGGTCGCCCCCGTCGGGGAAGGTGGCGGCCGGAACGCTGGTCCTGGCCCCCTTCACCCTCACGCTGCTGGGCAACACCGCCTACACCCAGGACGCCCGCTACGCCGCCATGGTGCTGCCCGTCGCCGGCCTGGTGGTGGCCCACGGCGTCGCCCTCCTCCCCCCGGGCTGGCGCACCGGCCGCAGCATCGCCCTCGTGGCCACGGCCTGGGCCCTGCTGGCCGTGGCCCTGCCCCTCAGCCGCACCGACATGGCCGCCTTCGGTGACCGCACCGGCGAGGTCGACCAGCTGGTGGACTTCCTCGACGCCCGCCAGATCACCGCCGTCCGGGCCGACTACTGGGTGGCCTACCGGGTCGTGGTCGAGAGCGACGAGCGCATCGCCGCCAGCCCCCTCGACCCGATCAAGTTCGACCGCTACGAGCAACGGGTGCGTCAGGCCGACACCGACGCCGGCGGCGCCGGTGTGCTCGTGCTCGACCGGGACCAGGCCGCCACCTACCCGGCCGCCGTCGCCAGGGGCGAGCTCCCGTACCGGTCCTTCCCGCAGTTCCAGGGCCACCAGCAGGTCGAGGTCTCCCGGTGGACGGTGTTCCTGCCGCCCGGCCCGCCGGCAGCCTCCACCACCGGCGGCGGCTGAGGGTGTGGGAGGGCCAGACCATCTCGGTGGTGCTGCCCACCTACAACGAGGTGGGCAGCATCCGCTCGTGCATCGAGGCCTTCGAGGCACTCGGCATCGTGGACGAGGTCCTGGTGGTCAACAACAACGCGGCCGAGGGCACCCGCGAGGCCGTGGCCCCCACCGGGGCCCGTGAGGTCGACGAGCCGGTCCAGGGCTACGGCGCCGCCATCCGCCGGGGGCTGGCCGAGGCCCGTGGCGACCTGGTCGTCCTGTGCGAGCCCGACGGCACGTTCGACCCGAGCGACCTGCGCAAGCTGCTCCCGTTCACCGTCGACACCGACGTCGTGTGGGGCTCGCGCACCGTCCAGGTGTTCATCTGGGACGGAGCCAACATGGGCCTGTTCCTGCGGTGGGGCAACTGGGCCGTGGCCAAGCTCATCGAGGTGATCTTCGGCACCGCCTACCTGAGCGACGTGGGCTGCACCATGCGGGTCATGCACCGCCACGTGGTCGAGAGCCTCCTCCCCACCTTCCGCCTCACCGGCTCGGCCTTCGGCCTCGAGCTCCTCCTGCGCAGCATCGTCGCCCGCCACCGCTTCGTGCAGGTCCCCGTGCGCTACAAGCAGCGGGTCGGCCACTCCTCGGTGACCGGCGACCGGTGGAAGGCGGTGGCGCTGGGCCTGGAGATGATCCGCCTCGTGCTGCGCTTCCGGTTCCGCCTGCGGTCGCTGGCGGCCCAGCCGCTGGCCCCCGACCGCGACGCCCGGGGCCTCCCCCGGGAGGGGCCTGACGCCCCCCTCAGCCCGACGGGCTGACCGGGTCCGGGAAGGGATCGCGCACCACGCCGTCGGCCAGCGCGTCGAGGGTCGGCAGCAGGGCACCGGCCAGGTGGGCGTAGGTCCAGCGGGCCGCGGTGGACCGGCCAGCGGCGGCGAGGGCGGCCCGGCGCCCGGGATCGGCCAGGAGGCGGCCGAGCACGTCGGCCAGCCCGAGGGCGCCGATGGAGGGGGGGACGCGGACGATGGCCTCGGCCGGCAGCTCGACTGCAGTGCTCACGCTGGTCAGGCAGGGCACCCCGGCGGCCAGCAGCTCGCGCACGGCACCCGAGCTCTCGCCCGAGGTGCCGCGGCGCAGCACCACCCCCACGCTGGCCCGACCCACCCACCGCCACCAGGTGGCGTCGTCCACCGGGCCCACCACCTCGACGGCGTCCTCGAGGCCACGCTCGCGGGCCAGCGCCAGGATCCACCGCCGCCGGCTCTCATGCGCCGGGCCGACGAAGGCGAGGCGGGCCGGCACCTCCTGGCGCAGCAGCGCCAACGCCTCGACCAGGGCGTCAGGGGCCTTCGACTCGTCGAGGTGGCCCGGGGCCAGGAGGAGCGGCGGGTCGTCCGGCTCGGGGGCGGCGAGGGTGGCCGGGTCGGGGTAGGCGAGCGGGAGGACGACCGTGGGCGGCACGGCCTGGCCGGGCTGCTGGTCGAGGGCCACCAGCCGGCGGGCCAGGTCGGAGGTGACGATGCAGCCGCGGGCCCAGCGCACCACCTGGCCCGTGAGGCCCACGCCCCCACGGCTCAGCACGCCCGGGTCGCGCCAGGTGGCCTCGTCCAGACGGAGGTGGCGTCCGGGGTGGAGCGCCTCCTCCCCCTCGGCCACCCACTCACCCGACAGTCCGAGGAGCCTGGCCCGCTCGGTGCGGATGGCCGGGAGGCGGGCCTCGTGCAGCCACACGATCCCGCCGTGGCGGCGCACGGCCTCGACCGTGGGCCAGTGGTGATCGGAGTTGCCCACCACCGACACCAGGTGGTCGAAGGACTCCGGGGCCAGGCTGCGGCCCAGCGCCCGCAGCGGCGCCACCCGCACCCCGGCGGGCACGTGGTGCAGGCGGCGGGCCTCGGGGTCCAGGGCGACGACCTCGGCGTGGCGGGCCAGCTCGGGCAGCAGGCGCCCCGCCACCACGGCGATGCCGGACGAGGACGGGGGCAGCGGCGTGGCCAGGGTGATGCGCCGGGTGCGAGGCGGCCGCCGCCGACGGACCGGATCGGCCGGCGCCGGCACCCGGGCCAGGGCGTCGAGCACCCGCTGGGCGGTGGCGTCCCAGGTGAACCGGGTGAGCCGCTCGGCCCCCCGGGCCCTGATGGCCGTCCGCAGGCCGTGGTCCACCAGGCCGGCGGTGATGCGCTCGGCCATCGCCGCAGGGTCATCAGGGTCGAAGGTGGAGGCAGGGAGGCCCAGGATCTCAGGCAGAGCGCTGCGGTCGGAGGTGAGGGCCGGGCAGCCGCAGGCCAGCGCCTCCAGGACGGGGAGGCCGAGGCCCTCATAGGACGAGGGGAACACGAACAGCGCCGCGTCTCGGTACAGCTCGCGCAGGGCCAGGTCGCTCACGTAGCCCGTGAGCACCACCTCGTCCTCGGCCAGGCCAGACCCGGCGGCCAGCACCCGCAGGTGGTTGAGGGCGGGGGGGCTCAGGTGGCAGGCCACCACCAGCTGGTGGGCGGCCCGCACCGGCTCGGGCACCAGGGCCCAGGCCCGGACCAGGCCGTCGAGGTTCTTGCGCCCGTCGCCGCCGCCCACGCTGAGGACCGGGCGGCGGACGAGCCCCGGCACCAGGGCGTGGGCCTGGCTGGCCTCGGAGGCCGGGCGGGGGGTGAAGAACGAGCTGACCCCGCCCAGCACCGACACCACCCGCCCCCCGGCCAGGCCGAGGTGGTCGAGGGCGTCGCGCCGGCTGTTCTCCGAGATGGCCAGCACGAGGTCGGCCTGGCGGTACAGCTCGAGGCGCTGGCGGTAGCGGGCCCACACCCCACCGGTGAAGTAGCGCTCGCGCAGCACCAGGGGGATCAGGTCGAACAGCACCGCCACGACGTGGGCGCCGCAGGCCCGGACGTGCGGCGGCAGCACCGAGTCGGGCGGCACCTCCTCCATGGGCGACAGGATGAGGTGGGCCACCTCGCCCTCGAGGCGGTCGTAGGCCCGGGGCGACGCCCACCCGAGGCCAGGGTGGGCCAGGAGCTCGGGTGGCAGGGAGCGGGGGAACGGCAGCGACGGGTTGAGGGTGAGCAGCGCCACCTCCGCGCCGCCCCGGTGCAGGGCGGTGGCCAGCTCGACGGCGTAGCGGGCGATGCCCCGGTCGGCGTGGGCCGCCGACTGGGTGCACTGCAGGTCGAGGACGAGCCGCATCAGGGCCCGGCTCAGGCCGGGCGGGCCCGCAGCAGCACCACGCCGGGGACCTCGGCGTCGACCAGGTCGACGGCTGGGCACGGCACCCAGGTGACGGCGTCCTGCGGGCGGCAGAAGCTGAGGTCGTCGAGGGCCCAGCCCTCGAGCAACCGCTCCAGCCCGGCGGCGTCGTAGACCCGCTGGAGCTCGTCGATCGACGCCCGGCCGTACGGCGCGGTCAGCACCAGCAGCCCGTCGGGGGCCAGCCAGCCCTTCAGCTGGGTGAGGGCATCGCGGTCGGCGTCGGGCCGGCCGCCGTCGAGCGCGTAGGACCCGAGGCCCAGGTGCTCGATGGTGGACAGCGAGATGACGGCGCCGAGCGGCTCTGAGGGGCCCTCCCAGTCGTGGACCCCGAGGGTGACCACCTCGAGGTTGGGGTGGCTGAAGGGGTAGCCACGGGGCTCGACGGCGTAGGTGGGGCGACCGGAGCTGGCCAGGGAGAGCGACAGCGTGCTCTCTGCGGCCCCGAGGTCGAGGACCGGCCGGTCCGGGCTGACCGTGGCCAGGGCGGCGTAGACGTAGGGCAGCTCGACGATCCGCTCGTTCACCGCGCCCACCTCGGCGCCGCCGGCGAAGAGCCGGACGACCACGGGGTGGTTCACCCACAGGCCCACCTCGGACGGGGGGCTGCGGTGGGAGCCGAGCCAGTTCGCCAGGTCGGCCAGCCACGGCTCGAGCTCGGCCAGCGGGGTCCGCTCCAGCTGCCGCTCGATCGCCGCTCCGAGGTGGGGCTCGGCCCGCAGGTGGGCGATGGCCCGCTCGGCGCTGGTCACGTCGACCTGCTGCACGAGGCGGACCTCGAGGCGCTCGGCCACCTGCTGGAGGAACACGGTGGCCTCGGCCAGCGACACGACCGTCGGCTCGATCTGCTCCACCGACTCGTGGAGGGCGGCCCGGTGGTCGTCGAGCGCCTCGACGACCCCGCCCACCACTCCGGCGGCCACGTCATTCGGCAGGTCCCGCCGCAGGTCGGCGCCCACGTTGGTGACGTGGGTGAACAGGTCGCCGAAGCGCTTGTCGACAAAGGCGGTGAGCGGCCGGGCCGCCGCCTTCAGGGGGTCAGCCATGGAGCGGCGCAGCCGGGGTCACAGCTGCGAAACCCTAGCCATCGGCCACGAGGCGACCAGGTCTCGGAACTAGCCTCACGCCACCGTGACAGCTCGACGCGCCTTCATCACCGGCATCACCGGCCAGGACGGGTCGTACCTCGCCGAGCTGCTGCTGGAGAAGGGCTACGAGGTGATCGGCATGATCCGCCGCACCAGCTCGCCCAACCTGGAGAGGATCACCCACCTGCTCGACCGGGTCTCCCTGGTCTACGGCGACCTGCTCGACGAGGCGTCGATGGCCAACCTGCTGAGGGAGCACCGGCCGACCGAGGTGTACAACCTGGCCGCCCAGTCCTTCGTCGCCGCCTCGTGGGGCCAGGCCCTGCTCACCGGCGAGGCCACCGCCCTCGGCGTCACCCGCCTCCTCGACGCCGTGCGCCTGGCCGCCCCCGAGGCCCGCTTCTATCAGGCGTCCTCCTCCGAGATGTTCGGCAAGGTCGTCGAGGTCCCCCAGAGCGAGACCACGCCGTTCCACCCCCGGAGCCCCTACGGCGTGGCCAAGGTCTACGGGCACTGGATCACCGTGAACTACCGCGAGTCCTACGGGATGCACGCCTCCAGCGGCATCCTGTTCAACCACGAGTCGCCCCGGCGGGGCCTCGAGTTCGTCACCCGCAAGATCACCAACGGGGTGGCGCTGGTCAAGCACGGCCTGCAGGACAAGCTGGTGCTCGGCGACCTGCACCCCGAGCGCGACTGGGGCTTCGCCGGCGACTACGTCGAGGTGATGTGGCGGATGCTGCAGCAGGACGAGCCCGACGACTACGTGGTGGCCACCGGCGTCACCAACAGCGTCCAGCGCTTCTGCGAGCTGGCCTTCGCCGCCGCCGACCTCGACTGGCGCGAACACGTCGTCCAGGACCAGCGCTTCATGCGCCCGGCCGAGGTCGACCTGCTGATCGGCGACCCGACAAAGGCCCGGGACGTCCTGGGGTGGAAGCCGGCCACCCCGCTCGAGGACCTGGTCGAGCAGATGGTGACCTCCGACCTCGATCTCGTCTCGCGCCTGCAGCGGTGAGCCGCCGCGCCGCGACGGTCGCCGCCCTGTGCGGGGGCGTCGGCGCCGCCCGCCTCCTGCGGGGCCTCCAGGACGTCGTGGCCCCCGGGGGGCTGGTCGCCGTCGCCAACGTCGGCGACGACTGCGACCTCCACGGGCTGGCCATCTCCCCCGACCTCGACACGATCACCTACACGGTGTCGGGCCACGCCGATGCCGGGCGGGGCTGGGGGCTGGTCGACGAGACGTGGGCGGCCATGGGCGCCCTCGTGCGCTTTGCCCCAGGGCGGCCGCCGGGCTCGCAGGCCGGCGCCACCTGGTTCGCCCTCGGCGACCGCGACCTGGCCACCCACCTCTACCGCACCGGGCGGCGGGCTGAGGGCGCCCCGCTCTCCACCATGACCGCCGAGGTGGCGGCCGCCCACGGCCTGGCCTTCCGCCTGCTGCCGGTCACCGACGACCGGCTCCGGACCTACGTCGGCATCGCCGACGACACCGCCCCGGATGGCGTCGAGGAGCTGGACTTCCAGGCCTGGTTCGTGGGCCGCCGCCACCAGGGGCGGGTGGCCTCGGTGCGCTTCGAGGGGGCGGCGGCGGCCCGCCCGGCCCCGGGCGTGCTGGAGGCGCTGGCCGGCGCCGACCGGATCGTGCTCTGCCCCTCGAACCCGGTGGTGTCCATCGGCCCAGTGCTGGCCGTGGCCGAGGTGCGGGCCGCCCTCGTCCGGCGCCGGGCCGAGGTGGTCGCGGTGTCGCCCATCGTGGCCGGCGCCGCCCTGCGGGGACCGGCGGCCACCCTCCTGGCCGACCTCGGCCACGAGGTGTCGGTGGTGGGCGTGGCCCGGCTCTATCGAGAGGTGGCCGCCACCCTGGTGGTAGACCACGCCGACGCCGACCTGGCGGAGGCGGTCGAGGCCGAGGGGATGGCCTGCGTGGTCGCCTCCACCGTCATGGCTGACCTGGCGGCCAGCCGGGCCCTGGCCGACACCGTGTGCCAGTGCTGAGCATCGAGGGGGTCGAGGGGATCGGCGAGGTGCGCCCCGGCGACGTCCTGGCCCAGCTCATCAGGGTCGCGGCGGGCGACCGGCTCCGGGCCGGCGACGTCGTGGTGGTCACCCAGAAGGTGGTGAGCAAGGCCGAGGGGCGCCTGGCGGCCGTCGACCCTGACGACCCGAGGGGCCACCAGCCGCTGGTCGAGGCCGAGGCCGTGCGGGTGCTGCGCCGCCGGGGCGACCTGACCATGACCGAGACCCGGCACGGCTTCGTGTGCGCCAACTCGGGGGTGGACCTGTCGAACGTCGAGCGGGGTTGGGCCGCCCTGCTGCCGGTCGACCCCGACCGGTCGGCCCGCCGCATCCGCGACGGCCTGCGGGCCCGCCTCGGCCTCGAGGTCGCCGTGGTGGTGAGCGACACCTTCGGCCGGGCGTGGAGGCGAGGGGCCACCGACGTCGCCATCGGCATCGCCGGGCTGGCCGGCGTGGTCGACCTCCGGGGCACCTCCGACGCCCTCGGCCGTCCACTCCAGGTCACCGAGGTGTGCATCGCCGACGAGGTCGCCGCCGCCGCCGAGCTGGTGATGGGCAAGGCCCGTTCGGTGCCGGTCGCCATCGTCCGCGGGCTCGACCCGGCGTTCCTGCGGGAGGGCTCGGTCCACGACGAGGTCGTCCGGCCCCACGCCGAGGACCTCTTCCGCTGACACCGCTGGGCAACGGGTGTCGCGGGCGTGAACGCCGCCTGACCGCCCGGCCGTCAAGGCGGCGTGTAGCCTGACGGCCAAAGCGGCGGCGGGAGCGGCCCGTCCAGCTGTGGACGACCCGCTGGAGGACCAGCTATGAAGACCACTCGGACCATTCGCATCGTGCTGGCCGTGCTGGCCGTGACCTTCGCCATCGGTGCCTCGACGTCCGCCGAGGCGGAAGACGCCGGCCCCTCCTGGCTGAGGGGGGGCAAGGCCGACGGCCTCGCTACCTCCTCGCTGGCCAAGGCGGCGGCCGGCGAGCCCCAGAGTCCTCGCAGCGACGTGAAGGTCGAGGGCGGCAAGGCCCAGGTCGAGCTGTCCGGCACCGACCCGACCGCCCTGGCCGCTGCAGTCGAGGCCACGGGCGGCACCGTCGACGTGGCCACACCGGGCAGGGTGCGGGCCACCGTTCCCACCGACGAGCTCACCGACCTCGCCAACGACCCAGCTGTCGGGCGGGTGGCGCCGGTGCGCCGCTACTCGCCGGCTGTCAACTCCGAGGGTGTGGCCGCCATCGAGGCGGATGACTGGATCGGCGGCGGCAGGACCGGAGCTGGCGTGAAGGTGGCCGTCGTCGACCTGGGCTTCAAGGGCTACGAGACCCGTCTGGCCACCGAGCTGCCCGGCACCGTGGTCGTCCCGAACAACCTCGGCACCTGCAACCAGGCGGCCATCAACGGAGCCAACGCCGATGACCACGGTACGGCGGTCGCCGAGATCGTGCGCGACGTCGCTCCCAACGCCGAGCTCTACCTCATCTGCGTCACCGGCGTCGGCGACCTGATCCCGGTCAAGCAGTACCTCAAGGACCAGAACATCAACATCGCCAACATCTCCCTGGTCAACTTCTTCGCCCGGGGCGACGGGCAGGGCCCGGACAACAGCGACGCCGGCGCCGTGCGCAGGAGCCGGGTCGAGGACGGTGTGCTGTGGGTGGCCGCCGCCGGCAACCACGGCGACAAGCACTACAACTTCCAGACCTCGGGTCGCCAGGGCCGCTACTGCGGGGGCACCGCCACCGACCTGGCCAACAGCGTCCAGGTGATCGACAACGACCAGTTCTTCCGGGTCACCGTGCCCGCCGGCAAGGCCTTCGCCGCCACCCTGCGCTGGGATGCGTGGCCGGTGACGTCTGAGGACTTCGACCTGTTCCTGGTCGACGCCCCGAACCTCACCAGCGCCACCGTTCTGGCCCAGTCCGTCCTGGCCCAGGACGGCGACGCCGCCTCGGAGCCCCTCGAGGGCATCTTCTACGAGAACACCACGAACAACGCCAAGACCACCTACGTGGCCATCGCCCGGTGCACCGGCGGGGCCAACCCCCGCTTCGACCTGTTCTTCGACAAGGATCCCGAGGTGGGCCTGGAGCGGTCCAACGCCTCCGGGAGCGTCGCCGAGCCCGCCACCTCGCCCTACGCCATGGCCGTCGGCGCCTCCTGCTTCTCGCAGCAGACGATCCAGCCCTACAGCAGCCAGGGCCCGACCATCGACGGCCGGGTCAAGCCCGACATCACCGGCCCTGACGCAAATGCGACCGCCACCTTCGGTGCTTCAGGCGGCTGCACCAACGGGTTCAACGGCACGTCGGCGGCCAGCCCGCACCTCGCCGGTGCCGCCGCCCTCCTCCTCGGCTCCACCCCCAGCCTGGACCCGGCCCAGCTGCAGACCCAGCTGGAGAGCCGGACTGACGAGCGTGGCCCCCAGGGCCACGACAACGTCTTCGGCGCCGGTTTCCTGAAGCTCGGCCCTGTCAACACCCCGACGCCGCCCGCGGGGCAGGACTTCACCCCGGCCGCGACCCCGACCCGGATCCTCGACACCCGGGGCGCCATCGGCGGTCACAACGGGAAGCTGAATGCCAACGAGACGTTCGACCTCACCATCCCCGGCCCCGTGCCCTCTGACGCCACCGCCGTGGTGCTCAACGTGACCGTGGCCGAGCCCGAGGGCCCGCCTGCGGGCCTGGCCGAGGGCTTCGCCACCGTCTTCCCGACGGGGGCGGCGCAGCCCAACTCCAGCAACCTGAACTTCAAGCCCGGAGCGCTTCCCTCCAACCAGGTGGTGGCGGCCATCGGCACCGGCGACAGGGTCAGCTTCTTCACCACCAACAAGGCCCACTTCGTCGTCGACGTCAACGGCTGGTTCAACCCGTCGTCGACCGGCGGCTTCACCGGCATCACCCCGGCCCGGGCCCTCGACACCCGAGGCGGCAGCGGCCTGGCCGCCGGCACCGAGCGGGAGGTCATCCTGGCCGGTCCCCTCGGCGTCCCCGGCGACGCCACGGCCGTGGCCCTCAACGTCACCGCGGTGAACCCCACCGGCTTCGGGTTCGTCACCGTCTACCCGACATCGGCCACCAGCCCGGCCGACCGGCCCACCGCCGCCAACCTCACCTACAGCACCGCCCAGACCGTCCCGAACGCGGTGACGGCCAAGATCGGTGACCTCGGGAAGGTCCGGTTCTTCTCGAGCGTGGCCACCGACCTGCTCATCGACGTCGTCGGCTACTACAAGGCGGGCTCCGGGGCCTCCTATGTGGCCCTCCCCGCCCCCCGTCGTGACCTCGACACCCGCACCGGGAACGGCCTGCGGCCCGGTCTGGTGGGCACGGGCCCCTTCAACGTCCAGGTCGGCTTCCTTGACGGCCTCCCCGGCAACGCCGTCGCCGCCCAGCTGAACGTGACCGTCAACCAGCCCACCGGCGGCTTCGTCACCGTCTACCCGTCGGGTCAGGTCCAGCCCAACACCTCCAGCCTGAACTTCACCGAGGGTCAGACCATCCCCAACTCGGTGCTGACAAAGCTCGGCGATGGCGGCAGGATCACCCTGCGCAACGCCCAGGGCACCGCCCAACTCATCTCTGACGTGAGCGGCTACTACGTGCCGTAGCTGACCTCCGGTCGCAGACAGCCAGAAGCCCCCCTCACGGGGGGCTTCTGCGCGTCCGGCTCTAGGCGTCCGGGGCGGGGAGGCGGGCGGCGTCGACCGAGGCGCCGGGGGCGATGACCGCCCCTTCGCCCAGGACGGACAGCCCGGTCACCTTGGCGCCGGCGCCGACCACGGCGCCGGGACCGACGATGCTGCGCTCGACCAGGGCGCCCTCGCCGATGATGGCGCCCGCCAGCAGCACGGCGTCCTCGAGCCGGACCCCGCCGGCCACCCGGCTGGCGGGGCCGATCACCGAACGGCGGGCCTCGACGGCCGGGCCCACGTGGCAGCCGTCGCACAGCAGGCTCTGGTCGTCGATGTCGGCGCCCGGGTCGACGACGGGCTCGCCCAGCGTCCAGCCTCCCTCGGCCCGGCGATCAGCACCCGGCGTGGGCGGACCGGCGCCCCGGGTGCCGTCGAGGAGATCCGTCGAGGCCTGGAGGTAGGAGTCGGGCAGCCCGACGTCGAGCCAGTAGCGCTCGGAGGCCAGGGCGAACAGCGTGCCGTCGGCCACCAGGGCCGGGAACACCTCCCGCTCGAGCGACACCTTCTGGTCGGCCGGGATCCGGGACAGCACCGAGGGCTCGAACACGTAGGTGCCGGCGTTGATCAGGTTCGTCGGCGCCGTGCCGGGCTCCGGCTTCTCGACGAATGCCGTGACCCGGCCGTCTGCGGCGGTGGTGACCACCCCGAAGCGGGACGGGTCCTCGACGGGCGTGAGGGCGATGGTGGCCTCGGCCCCCGTCCGCCGGTGGGCGTCGATCAGCGCCGTGAAGTCCAGGTCGGTGAGCACGTCGCCGTTGGCCACCAGGAAGGTGTCGCGCAGGCCGGCCTGGCGGGCGGCGAAGCGAATGGCCCCGCCGGTGTCGAGGGGCTCGGGCTCCACCACGTAGGTGAGCGGGACACCGGCGACGGTGTCGTCGGGGAAGGCGGCGAAGAAGCTGTCGGGCCGGTAGCCGAGGGACAGCACCACCCGCTCGACACCGTGGGCAGCCAGCCGGGCGATGACCCGCTCGATGAGGGGGACCCCGGCCACGGGGACCAGGTTCTTCGGGACGGTGAGCGTGAGAGGCCGCAGCCGGGTGCCGAAGCCGCCGACGAGGACGACGGCGTCCAAGGCCCCTAACCCCCGGTGGGAGGGGCGCTCGATGACGGCGGCGCCTCGGAGGAAGGCGGGGTGGTGGGCGCTGGGGCCACGGTCGTGGCCGTGGCGCCGTCGGCCGGTGCGGTGCTGACGGTGGGGTCGGCCGGCGCCTCGTCGTGCGCGCCCGGGGCGTGGCTGTCGCCCCCCTCGTGGGCGGCAGCCCCCGGGTCGGCCGCAGACTGCGACTGGGACCGGTTCTGGTCGGCCGGGTCGACGTCGCTCAGGTTGTCGAGGCCGGGGGTGCTGGGCGGGTCGCCGATCTGCTCGTAGGTCGTGCCCTTGGGTACGAAGGCGAGCACCAGCTTGCCCCGGTCGGTGAAGCGGATGGCGCCGGGGTCGCCGTCGTGGGGCTCGCCGTTGTAGAAGGCTTTGACCTCGCCCTCCTGCTCGCCGCACTTGTCGCCGGTCTCGTGCTCGACCTTCTTCTTGCTGGCGCCCTCGGGCCAGGAGAAGTTGTTCACGGCGAGCTCGCCGTCAACGGCCTCGGCGTAGCGGGCGAAGGTGGAGCGGCGCCCGGCGGCGGAGGCGACGCTGGGGTGGATGTGGATGATGCCGTCGCCGTGGGTGTGGATGCCCTTGGGGTCGTTCTGATCCTGCACCGGGTCGAGCCACCTGTCGCACACCCGGACCCCGAGGGCAACGTGCCAGTGCGCGCTCCCGGCCTTGGGCTCCTCCTGGCTGGTGGGCGAGCCCAGCTCGTCGAGGCGTTGGTCGCGGCTAAAGGTGGTGAGGCCGACGCCGGCGAGCAGGATGACGACCAGGGTCGAGTACCAAAGGACCGGTGCCTTGCCGCGGTTGGTGCGACCGCCGCCGATCCCTGCAGCTCGCGCGACCTTCTTCGATGACGATGCCTTGCCCATACCGGAGAGCGAGCGTACCTGCCAGCAGCATGCTGAAGTAGTCGCTCGGCGGCTGCGGGCTGACGCTGTTGCAGGTCACGTCCGATGACGGCGCACGCCTCGCTCTACGTCGCCACACTCCTACAGGACCTCACCGAAGGCGGCCGCCGTGGCCTGGGCGCAGGCCGACCACGGGAAGGCGGCGGCCCGGGCCGGGCCGCCGGCAGCCAGGTCGGCCAGGCTGGCTGCGTCTCCGAGGAGGTCGACCACCGCCGCGTCCCACATCTCGCGCTCCGTGGGGCCGCTCGGGCCTGGGCCGGCCGCCGCCGGACCCTCGACGAACCGGGCCGCCGACCCGGCGACCTCGGGCAGCGAGGACGCCGAGCTGCACAGCACCGGGGTGCCCTGGGCCATGGCCTCGAGCACGGGCAGGCCGAAGCCCTCGTGCACGCTCGGAAAGCAGAACAGGTCCGCCCCCCGGTAGAGCGGGGCCAGGTCGGCGGCGCCCACCGGCCCGACGAGGGCCACCGAGCCGGGGGGGGCGGCAGAGGTGGCCTCCCGCACGCGGGCGGCCGTCGGTCCCCATCCGGGCGGGCCGACCAGGGCCAGGCGGTGGGGCAGGCCGGCGGCCGCCAGGGCGGCGGGCAGGCCGAGGAGGGCCTCGACGTTCTTGCGGGGCTCGAGCGAGCCGACCCACAGCACGTAGGGGCGGTCGGCCAGGCCCAGGCGGCGGGTCAGCTCGAGCACCTGCTCCTCGGTTGCCACCTCGAGGTCGACCCCGTTGGGCACCACCCGGATCCGCTCCTCGGCGATGGCGGTGTGCTCGATCAGCTCGTCCCGTGAGCTCTCCGAGACGGTGAGGACCAGGTCGGCCCGACGGGCGGCAGCGTCGATCCCGGCCCGGTGGAAGCGCAGGCCGCGAGCCGGGAAGGCCTCGGGGAACAGGAAGGGGGCGGCGTCGTGGACGGTGACGACGAGGGGGCGGCGGCGGCGCGGCGGTACGGCGACCGACGGGGCGAAGACCACATCGGCCGCTCGAAGCCGTCCGATGGAGGCGATGTCGGGGCGGCCCAGGCGGGTCCATGCGTCGTAGAGGGCGGGACGGGGCAGCGGGAGGATCGTGGGGGCCGGGCCACCCAGCCCCTCGGCGGCCAGGGCGGCGGCAACGTCACGCCGGCGGTGGAGGGCGCAGAAGCCGAGGACGTCCCAACCGGCGGCGGGCAGGTGGGCCGCCAGCCTGGCGGTGTAGCGTCCGATGCCTCCCGGCGACGGCTGGAGGAGCTGCTCGAGGTTCATGGCGACCCGCACCCCCACCATCCTGTACGTCCAGCCGGTCGCCGAGCGTGGAGGGTCAGATCAGGCCCTGCTCCGCCTGGTGCGATCCCTGCCCGGAGCGGTGGCCGCCCACGTGGTCGTGCCGGCCGAGCCGCCGCTGCGCCCCGAGCTGGAGGCGGCCGGCGCCACCGTCCACATCGTGCCCATGCGCCGCCTCACCACCTCGGGGAGCCTGGCCTGGTGGGCGGGCTACGCCCTGGGTTGGCCGGTGGCGGTGGCCCGCCTGTGGCGGCTGGGCCGTCGGGTCGACGCCGACCTCGTCCACACCAACTCGCTGCACTCCTGGTACGGCTGGGCCGTGGCCGCGCTGCTGCGCCGGCCCCACCTGTGGCACGCCCGCGAGGTGGTGACCCAGTCGGGCCTGGCCCTGCGGGTGGAGCGCCTCCTCACCCGCCGCTTCGCCCACCTGGTGGTGGCGGTCTCGCACACGGTGGCCGACCAGCTGCCGGGCGCCCGGGTCGAGGTGGTGCTGGACGACGCCGACCGCGCCGCCTTCCGCCCGGATCAGGCCGGCAGGTTCCGAGCGGGGGCAGCCATCGCTGACGACGTGCCGCTGGTGGTGGCCGCCAGCCGCCTGGACACCTGGAAGGGCCTGGAGGTGGTCCTCGACGCCTGGCCGGCCGTGGTGGCCGCCAGGCCGGAAGCGGTCCTGGCCCTGGCCGGCGCGGTGGTGGCGGGGAAGGAGACCTTCGCCGAGGGCCTCCGCCGCCGAGCCGGGGGCCTCGCGGGGGTCCGCTGGCTGGGTGAGCGCACCGATGTGGCCGCCCTGGTGGCCGACGCCGACGTGCTGGTGGCCCTGTCCACCACGCCCGAACCTTGGGGCCTGTCGGTGGTCGAGGCGCTGTCCTGCGGGGTGCCCGTCGTCGCCTCCGACCTGGGCGGTCACCTCGAGATCCTCCGCCGGGCCGCTCCCGCCGCCGGCCGCCTGGTGCCGGCCGGGGCTGCCGGGGCCACCGCCGACGCCCTGGTCGAGGTCATGCCGTCGGCAACCTCGGCGGCGGGGCGGCGCCAGCGGCCCGTGCTGCTGGCTCCGCTCCCGCCGCCGGAGTGGGCCGCCCGCTACGCGCGGCTGATCCCGCCACCGCGGCAACGACGGGACCGCCAGCACTGAGCTCCCCCTCGCTCGACCCCAGCGCGACACGTCACGAAATGCAGGACGTGGCGCGCTGAGCTCCAGCCATCCGCCCGACCTCAGCGCGACAGGTCACGACATTGGTGACGGGGGCGCGCTGAGGTCAGCGGCGGGAGGGGCGGTGGCGGGCGAGGCGGGCGGCGGCCTGGTGGACCGGGGCCCGGCCGCTCAGCTCTGCCAGGCACACCAGCCCGGCCCTCACGGCCAAGGCCACGGCCACCAGCGGCAGCCCCGCCCGGCACCACCCCGACCACCGCAGCGACGAGTAGCGCCACAGCGACCGGTGGTGGGCCAGCACCATCCGGTAGGGGCGGGCGGCCCGACTGGCGCCGACCACGTGCACGGCCCCGGCCGCCGGCTCGACGGCCACCCGCCAGCCGGACTGGCGGGCCCGCCAGCACAGGTCGACGTCCTCCATGAACATGAAGAAGCGCTCGTCGAAGCCACCGAGCTCCTCGAAGGTGGCCCGGCGCACGAGCAGGAGCGCCCCCGAGGCCCAGTCGACGTCGGCCGCCTCGGCCCGGTCCCACGAGGTCTGCAGGTACCGCCCGCTCCACGGGTTGCCCCGCCACACCAGGCCCACAAAGGCGTGGCCGAGGGCATCACGCACCGAGGGGAACGGCCGTCCGCTGACGTAGGTCGACCCGTCCGGGTTGCGCAGCCGGGGAGCCACGATCCCGAGGTCGGGCTCGGCCTCGAGCCGGCCGACCAGGGCATCGACGCACCCCGGGTCGAGGAGGAGGTCGGGGTTGCAGACCAGCACGTGGCCGGGGCCGGCGACGGCCACGCCCCGGTTGATGCCCGCCCCGTACCCGAGGTTCGCCCCCGTCAGCACCACCCGAACCCGCGGCAGCGAGGCCGCCTCGAGCCGGGCGACCGAGTCGTCGGTCGAGTCGTTGTCGACGACCACGATCTCGGCCGCCCCCGATTCGACCAGGGTGCGGGCGCAGGCCAGCAGCAGCCCCCCGGCGTTCCAGTTGACGACCACCGCGATATTTCCCGCCCGTGCATCGGGAGCACCAGCCGGCTCGTTCGCTGCGCTCACCTTGCTTCCCGCCGGTGCATCGGGAGCACCAGCCGGCTCGCTCGCTGCGCTCGCCGTGTCTCCCGCCGGTGCATCGGGAGCACCAGTCGGCTCGCTCGCTGCGCTCACGCGGATTCCCGGAACCAGGCGATGGTGCGACGGAGGCCCTCCTCGAGGGGGACCTCGGGCTTCCAGCCCAGCAGGGCGGCGGCCCGGCTGAGGTCGGGGCAGCGCTGCCTGGGGTCGTCGGAGCGGGCCTCGACGTGCACGATCGGGCTCTGCGAGCCGACCATCTCGCGCACCAGCTCGGCCAGGCGCAGCATGGTGATCTCGTCCTGGGTGCCGATGTTCACCGGGCCCACCACGCCGCGGTGGTCGAGCATCGACACGTAGCCGGCCACCTGGTCGTCGACGTAGCAGAGCGAGCGGGTCTGGCTGCCGTCGCCCTGCACGGTGATCGGCGCGCCGCGCAGTGCCTGGGTGACGAAGGTGGACAGGACCCGGCCGTCTGCCGGCCGGAAGCGGGGGCCGCAGGTGTTGAAGGTGCGGACGATGCCGACGTCGACGCCGTGCTGGCGGGCGTAGGCCATGGTGAGGGCCTCGGCGAAGCGCTTGGCCTCGTCGTAGCAGCCCCGCTCGCCGAGGGGGTTCACGTTGCCCCAGTAGGTCTCGGGCTGGGGGTGGACGAGGGGGTCGCCGTAGACCTCGCTGGTGCTGGCCAGGACGAAGCGGGCCCCCTTGGCCTTGGCCAGCCCGAGGCAGTTGGCCGTGCCCAGGGCGCCGACCTTCATGATCTTGATGGGGATCTGGTCGAAGTCGTCCGGCGAGGCCGGGCTGGCCAGGTGCA
>JBBSKY010000007.1:0-59773 GCA_038255915.1 Acidimicrobiales bacterium
AAGGCCGACCCTATCCGACCGGCGAGAACGACGATCGGCGCCTTCTCGAGGCATCCCCTAACGGTACATGAGGGCTACGCCGGCCCCTGCCCTGGCGCCGCGATTATGGGACAGTCTACCGGCCCGGCTTCGCCGGTTATCCGGCGGCCGCTGCCGGACGCGTGTGATTGAGTCCCGCGGAGTGGTGGGGTTGGGTGACGTGGTTCTCGATGTGGTTCAGGTGGCGGGCGTGAGCTCGCTGGGCTGAACGGGTGCAGTCTGCCTGGTGTTGTTGAGGGCCGCCATGGATGCTTCGGAGAGGTAGCGGCGGGCGATGATCCACTCGTCGTGTTGGTCGCCGAGGACGGCGCCGATGAGGCGGAGGGCGGACAGGTCGGAGTTCGAGCGCTACCGGGTGCTGATGCGCGCCGAGATGGGCCTGGAGCCGACCAGCCGCCTCAGCCGACTGCTCTCCGGAACCTGATCTCGGTCACGCTCCGGTGACGGCCGGCTTCGTAGGTCGCCGTCATGGAAGGTTCACCTGTTGACCGCCACGCTCGATAAACATGGCGCTTCCCCCCGCTCGGTGGCTGGGTCTTCGAGCCCCTTCAGGATCGGGCGGTGTTCGCGCAGGTCTCGGTGGACACCGTCGCCGGCACGATCTCGTGGCCCAATGGCGTCCACCTCGATCCTGACGTCCTGCACGGAGATCACTCAACCGTAACCTCGGCGCCCGCCCG
The DNA here is from genome assembly GCA_038255915.1 of Acidimicrobiales bacterium. Lineage (GTDB taxonomy): Bacteria > Actinomycetota > Acidimicrobiia > Acidimicrobiales > JAUJNH01 > JAUJNH01. The sequence continues at coordinate 720 of JBBSKY010000007.1, forward strand.
CCGATCCACCGCAGCCCCCACGGCGGCCAGCTGGGAGCGGAGGCAGGAGCGAGGGCTTGCCTCCACCGAGAACACAGAGGACGCCGGCGCCAGCGCCGCCGCCCGCACCTCGGCGATGCAGGCCCGGACGTAGGCGGGGACGAGCTGGCTGCAGTCCGTCCAGATGGCCAAGGCGCAGTAGTCACGGCGCCGGGCGCAGAACGGCACGTGCACGTAGACGCCCAGGTCCGGCGGGTCGACGGTGTGGTCCACGCCGGACTACCTATCCCATCGCGGCCAGGAGCGATGGCTGGGCCTCAGACGGCGGCGCGCTGCTCTGGGAGGACCATGGACCGGAGGCCATCGTCGACGAGCGCCGCCGAGACCGACGATGCCGCCGGCGCGAGGCCGAAGAACTGCTCCAGCGCCTCCACCGTGCGGCCGGCGGCGTGGCCGTCCCCGTAGGGGTTCACCGTGTTGGCCATGCGCCCGTAGGCGATCTCGTCGTGCAGCAGCGACTGCACCGCGTCCACCACGTCGTGCTCGTCGGTGCCGATCAGCCGGGCCGTTCCGCAGGCGACGGCCTCGCCCCTTTCGGTGGTGTCCCGCATGACCAGGACCGGCTTGCCCAGGCTGGGGGCCTCCTCCTGGAGACCTCCGCTGTCGGTCAGCACGAAGCTGGCCCGGTTGATCAGGCGGCAGAAGCCCCCGTAGGCCAGCGGATCCGTGACGATGACGTTCCTGCGGCCCCGCAGCGCAGGGAGAAGGGCCGCCCGCACGGCCGGGTTCTTGTGCATCGGCACCACGATGGTGAGCTCCGGCTCGAGGTCGGCGATGCGCCCGAGGGCGCGGCCGATCCCCTCCATGGCCGGGCCCCACGACTCGCGCCGGTGGGCGGTCACGAGCAGCACCGGCCGGTCGTCGTCGTCCAAGCGGTCGAGCACCGTGTCGCCGTAGGGATCGTGCTGGGCCACCGCCCAGAGGAGCGCGTCGATCACGCTGTTGCCCGTCACCACGATGGCGGAGCAAGCCACGCCCTCATCGAGCAGGTTCTGCCGGCATGCAGCGGTGGGCGCCAGGTGCAGGTCGGTGAGGCGGGTGGTGAGCTGGCGGTTGATCTCCTCCGGGAACGGCGACTGGCGGTCATAGGTGCGCAGCCCGGCCTTTACGTGGATCACCGGGACGCGGTGGTAGAAGGCGGCCAGCGCGGCGGCGAAGGTGGACGTGGTGTCGCCCTGGACCACGACGGCGTCGGGCCGGTGCAGCTCCATCATCGACTCGAGGCCCCGTACCCCCCGGACGGTGACGTCGGTGAGGGTCTGGCCGTCCTCCATGATCCCGAGGTCGCCATCGAGCTCGATCCCGAAGAAGTCGTTTACCTGGTCGAGCATCGAGCGGTGCTGGGCGGTGACCACCACGATCGGGACGAAGGCCGCCGAGCCGCGCAGGGCCCGGATGATCGGGGCCAGCTTGATCGCCTCCGGCCGCGTGCCGTACACGAACATGATCCGCTTCGGAGGGGGCCCGACGGCGAGGACCGGCTCGAGGTCGGCGGTGAGGACGAGCGGCGGGACCGGCTCGAGGTCGGCGGTGAGGACGAGCGGCGGGACCGGCTCGAGGTCCGGCCTGGTCGCCTCGCTGCTGCGCGTCGTCTTGTCCCAGTTGGTGCGGCCCCGCAGCATGCGATAGACGGCGCGCCAGGCGGCCAGGTAGCCCACGTAGTTCCAGGCAATCATGAGATGCCCGAGGAAGATGGCGCGCCGAACCGTGACGGCACGGGTGCGCCGGGCGTAGACGAAGCCGATGAGCAGGTTCGGGGCGAACGACAGCACGTACCACAGCACGCCGTAGGTCACCTGCCAGGGCAGGCCGCCCTGCAGGTCGGTGGCGAAAACTCCGTGGCCCGAGCCGACCACCAGCTGGTAGATGATCCACTGCTGCAGGATCGACCAGGGCAGCACGATCAGCCACGGGACCATCAAGTAGGCGGTGACCTCGAGGACCACCACCTCGTTGACCTTGTTCGAGCGCCAAAGGTCCGGCAGCCGGCGCATCGACTCCATGTGGCCCTGGTACCAGCGGGTGCGCTGGCGCAGAAGGCGGCCGAAGGTGTCCACCGCCTGCTGGTCCACGTGGGCTTGGGTGGTGGTGGTGACCCGCCATCCGGCGGCGATGAGGCGCAGACCCAGATCGAGGTCCTCGGTGCACTTCGGCACCACGCTGGCGCCCGGTACCGCTCGTCCGTCGCTCAGGCTCTCGCGTGCGGCACCTGCCTAGAGGCATCCAGAGCCAGAGTCCAGGCGCTGCTGCATACTGGGCCGAGGCCTACTGCAGTTTGAGGAGCCAGCGATGGACGATGAAGTGGAACTCGTCAGCGACGGGGCGGGGCTGGCGGTTCTTGGCAACGAGACGGCGGTCGAGCGCTTCTTGGCGTCGTTGGATCTCTCGCCGAAGGCTGAGCCCATCCGTTCTGGACGGGCCCTTGGTACTGGTGCTGTCGCTCTGCAGGCCGGTTCGCAGATCGCTGCCAATGCGGGTCGCTGGGTGAAGGTGACGAAATTGACCGCAGAACGGATGAAGCACCTTCCGCTCGCGCAGTCGAAGGTGCCCGGTGTCAGCCATGCCATGTTCGGGAAGGTCGGCGCGTCACAGAAGTGGATGCAGATCCACACGCCCTCCGTGACGTCCGGACTCGCCAACCCTGCACTGCTGTCCGGATTGGCCGGGGCCATGGCACAGATCGCCATGCAGCAGCAGATGAGCGAGATCACCGACTACCTCGAGGTCATCGACCAAAAGCTCGACAGCCTCCTGCGATCCCAGCTCAACCAGGTCTTGGCCCGGATGGACGGGGTCGACCTCGCGATCAGGGAAGCCATGGTTGTCCGTGACGCGGTCGGTCGTGTATCGGAGGTGACGTGGTCGAAGGTGCAGAACGCTTCGCAGACGATCCACGAGACCCAGGGTTACGCCCTGAGGCAGCTCGCGGACCTGGCCGTCAAGATCGAAGAGAAGAAGAGGATCCACGAGCTGGTCGAGGTCGTAGAAGGCGCCGAGGCGGAGGTCCAGAAGTGGCTGGCGGTCCTGGCTCGGTGCTTCGAGCTCCACGATGCGGTAGGAGTGCTGGAGCTCGACCGGGTCCTAGATGCGTCACCGGACGAGATCGACCGCCATCGCCTTGGGCTGGCGTCCGCCCGGCAGGACCGGCTCGCGCTGATCGAACAGCGGACGGTGTCGCTGCTCAGCCGGATGAGTGCCGCCGTAGCGCGAGCCAACTCGAAGGTGCTCTTCAACCCCCTGCAATCGCCAGCGGTGGTCAAGTCGAGCAACGAGGTCGTCATCCAGGTGCATGGACTTCACGAGGTGCTCGGCATCGAGTCGGGTCCTGACTCGGCAGAGGTGCGACGGTGGCGTGACGCAGCGTCGTCAAACTTGGACAAGGCTCGATCGTCCGGCGTGGAAGCGATCGGGGACGTTCGACGCATCGGAAGGGGCACGGCGAAGCGACTCTCGGGCAAGCTCGCTAGCCGTCGTGACCGGCAGACCGAGGACACCACCGACGGAGAGTAGGGACAGCCGAGGCATCCACGTACGACCAACCGAAGTCGCGGAACTGCCCGGTACTGGTGAGTCTCCGGACGGGGCGCTCGTTCAACCGCCGGTCCGCAACTCCACGAGGTGTAGCGACCACTCTCCTTTCACTGGGGGAGCCCCACTCTGGAAGCGGGTGTGGATCGTCTCGTTCGACAAGAGGCCAGCGGTGGGTGGAAGCGTGATCGAGTCGTCCCGAGACCCAGCTACCCCTGGGACCGACCGATCTCCTAGTGAGGGTGCCGTTCTGCGTGCTGTGCCGAACCTCCTCGCCGGCGCATGGGACGCCCGGGAACGGCACGTCCTGCGCCCCGCATAACGACTGGCCCAAGGCCGGCGGTGCGTGGCCCTGAACGGCGGATCGGCGACCCCGCAGCGGGGTCGCCGAGGAGTCCCGATGAGCTACTTGCGCTTCTTGGACTCCTTCACCGTGGTGTTGGGATGGCTCTTGCCGTACTTCTCGGTGACGTACCGGCCGGACTTCGCCGACCGGTAGCTGCTTCCCTTGGCCATGATCACCTCCTCGGCGGGGGGAACGCCCGTTCGCTTACCCCTTCGTCTCTGCCACCTAACGCCGGGAAGTGTCAGTCCACTGGCAGGTAGGCGTCGTGCATCGCATAGTGAAGAATCGCGTCGACGGCGTCGTCGATCGATGGCCTTGCCCCATCCCGCCACGCAGACCAAACCTCCAGCACCTCGCGGGCGAGGTTGACCTCCAGCATGTACGCGAACTCGGGTTGACTTGGAGCGACGCCGTTCACTGCGTCCTCGAGGAGCACCAGGCTCGGAGCGTTCGGCGCCCATGGCAGACGGGCGAAGATCGCGGGCCCCGGTTCGTATCGATCCCCCGGCGGGATCTGGTCGAGCTCTGCCACCACCTGTCGCAGCGGCTGCGAAGTCATGCCGCGACGGTAGGCGCGCACCTCCCTTTGGTGTCCCCAAGCGCCGGCCGAGTGGCGCGTCTCGCAGCCCGCGCTCGAGCGCTGCTGCCTGCCGTGAGCGTGACGGATCGACGGCTCTGCGGGCGTCCTGGAGTCGCAGCGGCGCGACATAGCGGCGCCCGGTTCACCAGCCGCATCGGCCTCGCGGCTCGGGGAGCCGGACCGCCCGAGAACGGCACGTACGTTGCGCGCGTTAAACACCTCTATGTACCGCCGGCCTGTCCTACGAATCGTGCGGCTCCCGTGGCTCAGGCCAGGAACTGCTTGACGACTTCAGGGATCGGGCAGCCCAGGCGCTTGGCCTCGTCAACCAGCGCCTGGGCGCGAGCCCGGAACCTTGCCTCGTCGGGCGGACCGGCGACGCCGCGCTGCTCGTTCCGGAAGTTGCGGGCGAGGGTCACGCCGTCGTTGAGGATGGAAAGGCAAGTCCGCCCGGCAGTGGTGGCTGGCCCGGCGGTGGTCGCCGTGGTGGCCAGCACCACGGTCGTGGTGGTGGCCGGCCCGGCGGTGGTCGCCGTGGTGGCCGGGCTGGTAGGCGGTTCCTCGAAATCGGTGGCTCCACCGCAGGCCGCTGCGTTCATCACCAGCACCAGCGCTGCCCCCATCAACAACCTTGTCATCTGCCGACCTCCACTCGCGGCCCGCCGTTCGGTGCCGTTGGACCCTAGGACGAGAGCCGGCTCTGCTGGGGTTCCTCATCCATGGGAGAAACGGCTCAGACCGGCCTTCGGGCTCGATGAGCGCCTTATCCGGCGCCCGACTTCGCACGTCGGCGTCGCCTGGTATCAGGCAGCGTGTGACGACGAGATGTGTCCTGCCTCTGAGTGAGCCGTGAGCCGTGAGCCCGTTTCTCACCACGCGGGGATCGGCGAGGTGGTCAGCCAGCCGGGGACTGGTCCGGCGGAGGCGGGTACTCGATCCCGTATCGCGCGGAGACCTCGAGGAGTCGAGGGATGTCCGGCTCGCTCGGTTCCGGGATCTCGATCGAGGTGGTGGGCGTCCCCACCTCTGCCACGAAGCGGTCGAATCCCGCAGGCGTAGTGATGGTGAGGATTGTGCAGGGTCCGTCAGCACTGACGACAAAGCCGTGCGGCACGTTGCGTGGAAGCCACAGGAAGGCGCCCTGCTCTGCGGGGATCTTCTGGTCGCCTAGCTGCGCCTCGATCCGCCCGCTGAGGATGTAGAACGCCTCGTCCTCGTTGTGGTGGATGTGCGGCGGCGGGGAGAACCCTGCCGGCATGCGGAACTCAACCACGCCGAGCGCGTTGTTGGTCTCGGCTCCACTCGCTTTGACGATGGTGAGCGTGCTCAGGAAGTCGTAGGCCTCGCCTTCGTCGACGGCGAGGTGGTAGCCACTTGCGAACGATGTCATGTAAGCCCCGTTTCACGAACTCCGCGCCGGAGGGCGGGTGTCGCAGAAGGCTATCCCTCCCGTCGGCTGGGTAGGGCCGATGCCCGAACAGCCACATAACGTTCGGGCAGCCGGGCGCAGGGCGGGCCTGGTTCTTCTGTCCACGGCGCCCTACTCCGGCACCACTGCTGCGCCCGGTATCGCTCCGTCGTCCGAGCGGGGTCACCGGACAGTCAAGATCCTCCGCGAGGGGGAGTGGGTCACGATTACTCGACCTCCGCCCACCTGATTCACACCTACCCAGCCGCCTTTCTCGGCGCGCGCGATGCGGCCGCGAGAACGACGTGCTGCGCGCTCGCCCTTAGGGGTTCAGCTGCGGGCCCCGCCGCCGCCCCTGGACCTGCTCGTCGTGGATGGCTCGGAGTTCGGGAAGCGCCTGGTGGTCCTTGGGGCGGTAGAGGCCGCCGCCATCTCTCAGATCCACCTCGAAGGGAGGGTCCGTCAGCGGGGCGGGATCGCCAGGGGGACGCTGACGTCGGGGAAGTTGCCGCGCAGGACGATGGTGGCGGCGGCGCCGGGAGTGGCCGAGAGGCCCCGTTCGACGCTCTCGCCGGGAGGCAGGTTCGAGTCGATGTTTCCGCCGCCGCGGAGGTTGACGACGCGATCCCCACGGGTGACCCCGAGCCCGGCGTCGTGGCCGCTGGTCTTGTTGAGGTCGAAGCCGACCGACCGGGCGCCGGGGCCCACACCCTCGGCCTCGAGGATCTGGCTCGACGCGAAGCCGACGTTCGTCCACTCGATGCGGAGGGCGAAGGGCTCGAGGAAGCCCGGCGACTTCACGATCGACCGGGCCGAGAGCCTGGTGTCGATCACGGGCCAGACGTCGACCCAGACCTGCCGGGCCCCGGCCCCCTCGGCGGCCAGCGTCCAGAGGCCGCTGGCGTAGGAGGCCGACGCTCGCAGCTCCTCCGCCTCGACGGCCGCCACCAGGCCGTCCCAGGTGCGACCGAGGGCGACGGCCCGGGCCGAGCCCGCCACCGCGGCCTCGCCGCGCCCGGCCGCCCGGACGACGGTGCCCACTCCGGCGGTGATCGCCACCGCCTGAGGCGGGGCGCTCTCCAGCTGGCAGGGCTCCGAGGAGCCTGCGGCTGGGCTCCGGCAGCTCTCCTCCCGCAGCACCGTCCCGCTCGGCAGGCCCAGCCGATCGACCCGCGCCCCCTGCGGCTGGACGAACGTGCCCACCCCGGTGACCCCTCGCGTGGGACGGAGGAGTGCCTCGAGAGATGGCGTCACCACCGTCAACGCATCGCCCTTCGCCGTGGCGGAGGAGAAGGTGACATCGCCCGGCCCCTCGAGCCTGACCGGCCCGAGGGGATACCAGCGCGACCGGTCGGGCAGCTCGAGGAAGCGGTTGGTGCTTGGCAGCTCCCTGCCGGGTGAGGGGCGTGGATCGGCTGCTCCCATCTCGAGCTTGGCTCCGGCGATCCCGTTGGCGACGGCCCCGGGCGCGGTGAGCGCCAGCCGGTCGCCCGTGCCGGCCAGGGTGGCCGACCACGGGCCGGGGGCGGCCACCCGCGCCGGCCACGGCCGTTCGGCCACCTCACCCCTGCCGGCCGACCGCCGTTGTGGGACCCCGTCGGAGCGGCCGGGGACCTGGACTTCGGTGGCCGGATCGGCCGTGGCGCCCTCCGGCCCGGGTCTGGGCCCGCCGCCTCCGCTGTCGGCCCGGGAGACGGCGAGGGCGAGGGCAGCCACCAACAGGACGGCGTCGGCCACCGCCAGCACCGCCACCAGCCGCCGGGACCCTCCCACCACCGATTCCGACCAGCGGAAGGCGCCCGAGGCTACATACGCTCACCGGGGACGAACGCAGGGAAGATGTGCGACTTCGCCCGTTGCGTGCTCGAGCGAGTGACAGGGCCAATCCACACCCATACCGTGGTAACCGAGCGTCCGGTTGGCGAACCCCAGCCGGAGCCGGGGCATCGACGGCCCCCTCTTCCGCTCCGTGTTCTCCGGCCTGTGCTCCTAACGCGCTGGGCGGTCAGACCGGTGCCCGACCTGTCGACCACGAGCCCAAGCGTGGAAGCAAGCAGCATCCTCATCGGGGACGGGTGTCACCGTCGCCTCGATCCAGATCACCTGCGCCCGCCCGACGACTCGCAGCCCTTCGTGCATGTCGATCCTCTCCCCCCCCGGACAGGGAGTCGAAGGGCTCCCGCGTGGCGAGCGGTACGATCACCGCCGCTGTGGCGTCGCCCGGCCCGACCGGGAACGTGCCGAAGCAGAGCACCGGTGCCCCCGCTTGCTCTCGGTCACTCATGCCCGGGAGGCGCCAGTTCGGCCGGTACTGCAGAGGCATGTACGGCTCGGAGGCCAACGGCTTGGAGCGGCCTCCCTCCTCCGTCACAAGGAACCGAAGGTCAATGCCGAGCGCGACCCACGGCCGCAGCGTCACCGATCCTCCAAGGGCCCGAACCAGAAGCGCCGGAGCTCCATGGTTGCCAGGTTGGCAGAGCGTGGGCCGACGACCTCGGCCCGTCGGTGCTGCAGACGAGCCACGGCGCCGTGCAACCGGCCCCGCCTAGATAAGATAGGTCCGGTCTCGGGAGCGCTGCCGCCGCAGAATCGTGTCACAACCGTGTCACGGAACTGGTTGAGACGGGGTGGTACAGGACGGCACTGGCTGAAACGTTTGGCCGCGTAAGTCCAGGTCAGGCGGCATTTCCTGGCACGGGATGGCACTGGACGGACGCGCATCGGAGGTCTGGGGGACCAAAGGTCCCGGGTTCGAATCCCGGCAGCCCGACACAAGGACCCGGTCAGCCGGTTAGGAGCTTTCGATTGTTGCCCCGGCGGGACGAGGTGGGATGGCGCGCAGCCATGGATGCGGGCGAGGATGGGGGCGTGCCTTTGCTCGCCCAACCCGTGCGGCTGGTCAGGAGCGGGTCTCGCGTGGCGGTCGAGCCGGCCGAACCCGCGCCCGGACCTCCTCGCCCGGCCGGTGGGTGGCTGGCGCGCCTGCCCCACGTGGTCTTGGCGTGGTCCGTGGTGTGCGTGGCGCTGGGGCTGACGCTGTTCGTGCGCAACCGCCAGGCTCCGGGCACCGAGCGGTTCTTCGACCCGGTCCTCCCCGCGCTGGCCCTCGCCTTCCCGCTGGCCGGCGCTCTCCTCGCCTCCCGCCGGCGGCGGTACCCGCTCGAGTGGGTCCTTCTGGCGGGGGGCGTGAGCGCGGCCGGCTTCCTGTGCGAGCAGTATGCGGTGTACGTCATCCATGCCGAGCCCGGTCGCCTCGGCGGCGGGACCTGGGCGGCCTGGGTGAGCACGTGGGCCTGGGCGCCGCCCTACCTGGCTGCGCTGACGCTCCTGCCGCTCCTGTTCCCTGACGGTCACCCTCCCTCCCCGCGGTGGCGGCCCGTGGTGTGGGCGGTGGTCGCTGGGATCGCCGCCACCACGCTCGCTGCCGCCCTGTCGACCGAGCAGCTCGCCTCGCCGGCCCCGCGCAACCCGCTGGCCGTCGCCGGTCTCGCGGACCTGCGAGGTGTGGGGGAGGCCGCCCTCCTCTTCGGGATGGCCCCCGTGTGCCTGGCCGGGCTCGTCCTGCGCCACCTGCGGTCCCCGGCGGCCGTGCGGGCGCAGCTCGCCGGGTGCGTGGCGGCGCTGGCCGTGGCCGTCTCGGTCCCGATCGCGGGGCTCGTCCTCGCGCTGTCCGGGATCGGCGTCCCGCTCGTGCTGTACCAGGCGCTCGGGGCCGGCAGCGTCGTGGCGGTGGCGGCCGCGCTCGTGTGGGCCGTGACGAGGCGGGGCCTCGAGGCCTTCGACGTCAGCGTCAACACCGTCGTCACCAGGGCACTGGTCGACGTCAGCGTCGTCGTCGCCGCCGCCGCCGTCTACGTCACCGTGCTGGTGCTGGCGGCGCTGGTGCCGGGGCGGGTGGGGCCGGGCTCGCTCCTCACGGCCGTCGTGGTGGCCGCCCTCGCCGTCCGCGCCCTGCGCCACCGCATCCAGGGCGGCGTCGACCGCTTCCTCTACCGGACGCGGGACTACGACTACGACGTCCTGGCCTCACTCGGGCAGCGCCTGCGCTCGACGCTGGGCCCCGACGCCGTCCTCCCTGTCATCGCCGAGACGGTCGCGTCGGCCTTGAAGCTCCCCTACGTGGCCATCGTCGCCGGCCGCGGCGGGGAGGTCGCCGCCAGGGCCGCCTACGGAAGTGCGGTCGCCGAGACGGTCGTGGTGCCGCTGGTCCATCAGAACGAGGAGGTGGGGCGGCTCGTCGTCGCTCCCCGGCGGGCCGGTCAGCCGATCGACGACGCAGACCGCCGCCTCCTCGACGAGCTGGCCGCCCAGACCGGGGTGGCCGCCTACGCCCTGTGCCTGGCGACGGACCTGCAACGGTCTCGCGAGAAGCTGGTCGCAGCACGTGAGGAGGAGCGTCGGCGCCTGCGCCGCGACCTCCACGACGGGCTCAAGCCCACGCTGGCCGGGGTTTCCCTCGGCCTCGATGCGGTCTGCAACATGCTCGGGAAGGACGCCGAGATCGCCGGCGGCCTGCTGGGCCGGCTCCGTCGCGAGCTGGACGGGGCCAGCGACGACATCCGCCGGCTGGTCCACGACCTCCGCCCGCCGGCGCTCGACGAGCTCGGCCTGATCGGCGCCCTCCGCCAGCACACCAGCCGCTTCCAGCTGTCCCCCTCTTCGCCGGACGTGACCCTGGACGCGCCTGCGGAGCTTCCCGACCTGCCGGCGGCGGTCGAGGTGGCTGCCTACCGGATAGGCCTGGAGGCCCTCGAGAACGTCCGGACCCACGCCGCCGCCCGTTCGTGTGCGGTCTCCCTCCGCATCGCTGACGCCCACCTCGAGCTCGAGGTGAGCGACGATGGCGGGGGCGTCGCCCCGGAGAGCAGGGCCGGCGTCGGGTCGCTGGCCATGCAGGAGCGGGCCGCCGAGTTGGGAGGGTCCTGCAGCATCGAGTCGGAGGCAGGGAACGGCACCTGCGTGCGGGCCAAGCTCCCCCTCGACAGCCGATGAGCCCAGCCATGTTGCGGGTGCTGCTGGTCGACGACCACCCCGTCTACCGGTTGGGGCTCCGAGCCCTCCTCGACACGGTCGAGGGCATCGAGGTCGTGGGTGAGGCAGGAGACGGCCTGGAGGCGGTGGCCGCGGCAGCCCAGCTGCAGCCAGACGTGGTGGTGATGGACCTGCGGATGCCCCGGCTCGACGGCATCGGCGCCACCGAGAGGATCGTGAAGGCTAACCCCGGGGCGGCCGTGCTCTTGCTGACCTACACCGACGAGGACGAGCCCGTCATCGCCGCCCTGCAACGCGGTGCACGCGGGTATGTGCTGAAGGAGGCGGGACGAGAGGCGATCGTGCGGGCGATCCGGGACGTCGCCAACGGGGAGCTGATCGTCGGTGCCTCGATCGCCGCGCGGGTCGGGGCGTTTCTCTCCACCAGCACCACGCCGTCGTCCCGGCCGTTCCCTCAGCTGAGCCCGCGGGAGTTCGAGATCCTCGAGCTGATGGCCGAGGGACTGAACAACCAGATGATCGCCCAGAAGCTGGGCGTCGGCGACAAGCGAGTGCGGAACTGCGTCACCCTGATCTACAACAAGCTGCAGCTCGAGGGACGGGGCCACGCCATCATCCGGGCCCGGGAGGCGGGGCTGGGCCGAGGAGGGGTGGCCTGATGGCGGGGATGGCGATCCGGAGGGTGGCCGCCGCCGTCTGCGCGCTCCTCTCCGTGGCGGGCTGTGGGGGCTCGAGTGGCAGCCTCGGGGGCGGGCGGCTGGCCGGCACCGAGATCACGTTCAGCATCTCGATCGCCGAGGAGGAGAGGCCGGCCATCGAGGCGCTCCTCACCGACTTCGAGAGGGCGACCAAGGCGAAGGTCAACCTCGAGCTTCTCGGTCGCTTCCGGAGCCAGGTCGGCGCCCGGGTCAACCTCCTCACCTCGATCAGCTCGTCGCAGCTGGTCGAGCGGCTGCGACGCGACGCCCGAAGCGGCTCGCCCACCATCCAGCTGTTCGCCCAGGACAACCTGGCCCTGACCCAGCTGGTCGACGAGGGGCTGGTGCAGGAGCTCGGCCAGGTCGCCGTCCCCAGCAGCGTCTTGGCGTCGATGCTGCCCCCCACGTTCGGCGGCACACGGTACTACCTGCCCTTCCGGCCCAACGTCCGCCTGACCTACGTGAGCCGGGAACGGCTGGCCCAGTCGGGCCTCCAGGCGCCGGCCACCCTCGACGAGCTCCGGGCGGTGGCCCAGCGGTTCACCGAGCTCAGTGGCCGCCCCCAGATGACGCTCTCTCTGGCCGAGGGCGACCCGGCCGCCGTCACGATCTCGGAGTGGATCGTCTCCTTCGGCGGGGACCCGCTGCTCCTGAACGACGACGGCTCGCGGCGGGCCTTCCAGTTCCTCCAAGACCTCTGGAGGGACGGGCTGCTGGCGCGCGAGAGCCTGTTCGGCAAGTTCGACACCGAGGTGGACAACCTGAGGACGGGGGCCGCCGCGTTGGCGCAGAATTGGCCAACGACGTCAGCCGAGCTGGCCAAGCAGGGGCTGCTCCAGCGCTTCCACGTGTACGCCGGGTGGCCCGGGCCGACGCGCAACGCCCACGTCGTCGGCGGGGACGTGCTGGGCATCCCCCGCGGCGTTACCGGCGAGCAGCGGGAGGCGGCGCTGGCCCTGGCCGGCTTCTTGATGTCGAAGCAGGCCCAGGAGCACCTCGTCAGCCGCAACGCCTGGCCCTCGATCCGCAACGACGCCTACGAGAACGTGACCGACGAGCAGGAGACCACGTTCGCCGCCATCCGGGAGGCCCTGCAGGATGCCTGGTTCCGCCCGAGCGTCTCCTACTGGCCGGCCGTCTCGGCGGCGATGAACGAGGCGGTCAGCCGGATCCTCCTCCAGTCCCAGCCGGTCGCCCCCGTCCTCGACGAGCTCCACGCCCGCATCCGCGCCGACGCCCAGACGAGGGGCGCCACCTACCCACCCACCCCTGCTGGCTGAGACACAAGCGCCCCGCCCGGGGGCCGGCGCAGAGGCATCCCTAGGATCGCCGGCGTGGCAGCAGACGGCGCAGAGGGCTCTGGTGAGGATCGTGTCCTGACCGTCCCCAACCTGATCAGCGCCGTTCGGCTGGCGTGCGTCCCCTGGTTCTTGTACCTGCTGCTCGGGATCGAGCAGCGGCGCGAGGCCGCCCTGCTCCTCGCCACCCTGGGGGCCACCGACTGGGTCGACGGCTACATCGCCCGGCGGTGGCACCAGGTCTCGACGCTGGGCAAGGTGCTGGACCCGGTGGCCGACCGGATCGTGCTCCTCACCGGCGTGGTGGCCATAGTGATCGACGGGGCGGCCCCCCTGTGGATCGGCGTGGCCACCCTGGGCCGGGAGGTGCTGATCAGCGGGGGGACGCTGGTGGTGGCCGCCCTCGGCAGCCGCCGCCGGCTCGACGTCACCTGGCTGGGCAAGGCGGGGACGCTCCTGACCTACGTCGCCTACCCCCTGTTCCTGGCCGGCGATGCCGGGCTCGGGTCCCGCACGGTGTGGCGGGGGCTGGCATGGGCCGTGGTGCTCCCGGGTGTGCTCTTGTCGTGGTGGTCGTTGAGTACCTACATCCCGGCAGCGCGTGAGGCGCTGCGCCAACCGAGGAGGGCTGTCGAGTGAAGGCCGTGATCATGGCGGGCGGCGAGGGGACCCGTCTCCGGCCGCTCACCTCAAATCAGCCCAAGCCGATGCTGCCGCTCGGCAACCGCCCGATGATGGAGCACATCGTGCGGCTGCTGAAGGAGCACGGCTTTGACGAGATCGTCGTCACCGTGGCCTTCCTGCCCAACAACATCCGCACCTACTTCGGCGACGGATCAGATTTCGGCGTCCGCATGGTCTACGCCACCGAGGAGAGCCCGCTCGGCACCGCCGGCAGCGTCCGCAACGCCATGGACGAGCTGAGTGACGAGCGGTTCCTCGTCATCTCCGGCGACGTGATGACCGACATCGACCTCGGGGCCATCGTCCGGTTCCATCAGGCGCGGGGGGCGCTCGCCACCATCGGCCTCAAGTCGATGGAGAACCCGCTCGAGTTCGGGATCGTGATCACCCGCGAGGACGGCCACATCGAGCGGTTCCTCGAGAAGCCGGGCTGGGGACAGGTCTTCTCCGACACGATCAACACAGGCATCTACGTGATGGAGCCGGAGATCTTCGACTTCGTGGCCGCCGGGCGGTCGGTCGACTGGTCGGGCGAGGTGTTCCCCGCCCTGCTCGCCGCCGGCAAGCCGATCTACGGGTCGGTGTGCGAGGGCTACTGGGAGGATGTCGGCACGCTGGAGGCGTACCGCTCGGCCCACGAGGACGTCCTCGACCGCAAGGTCGAGGTGGAGATCGACGGCTTCCGCCTGGCCGAGGGCGTCGTGCTGGGGGAGGGGGCCGACGTGCACCCCGACGCCGTGCTCCAGGGCCCGTGCGTGGTGGGCGCCTACAGCCGGGTCGGCGCCGGCGCCCGGATCCGGTCCTACACCGTGCTGGGCCGCAACGTGCGGGTGGGCCAGGACGCCGAGCTGGAGCGGGCCGTGGTTCACGACAACACCCACCTGGGCGTCGGCGTGCGCCTCCGGGGCTGTGTGGTGGGCCGCAACTCCGACCTGCGTCGGGGGGCCCGGCTGGAGGAGGGCGTGACCCTCGGCGACTCCAGCTTCGTCGGTGACCACGCCGTCATCAACCCCGGCGTCAAGGTCTTCCCCTTCAAGACCGTCGAGGCCGGCGCGGTGGTGAACAGCTCGATCGTCTGGGAGTCCAAGGGGGCCCGCTCGCTGTTCGGGCGCAGCGGCATCACCGGGCTGGCCAACGTCGACATCAGCCCCGAGCTGGCCGTGAAGGTGGCCATGGCCTATGGCACCACGCTGAAGAAGGGGGACCGGGTCACCGTCAGCCGCGACACCAGCCGGGCCGCCCGGGTGCTGAAGCGGGCTGTGATGGTCGGTCTCAACGCCGCCGGCGTCGACGTCGACGACCTCGAGGCGACCACCATCCCGGCCACCCGGTTGCAGGTCCGGGCCGAGCGGACCTGCGGCGGCATCACCGTGCGGCTCGACGCCAACGACCCCGAACAGGTGTCGATCCGCTTCTTCGCCGGCGACGGTACAGACCTGTCGGAGGAGGCCCAGCGCAAGGTCGAGCGGCTCTTCCAGCGCGAGGAGCTGCGCCGGGCGGTGGCCGCCGAGATCGGCGACATCGGCTTCCCTCCCCGGGCCATCGAGTACTACACCGCCGGCCTGCTGAAGGCGGTCGACATCTCAGCCATCCGAGCCGCCAGCCCGAAGGTGGTGCTCGACTACTCCTACGGCACGGCCAGCTTCGTCATGCCGAACGTGCTGGCCAAGCTCAGCGCCGATGTGCTGGCCGTCAACCCCTACGGGTCCACCAAGCGGGCCATCGGCTTCAAGCCGGCCGAGCACGCCGCTCAGGTGGCCGAGCTGGTCCGCACGGCCGGAGCCACCCTGGGCGGGCTGCTCGACCCGGACGGGGAGCGGCTGATCCTGGCCGACGACAGCGGGCACGTGCTCACCGGCACCGAGTCCGCCCTGGCCTTCGTCTCCCTCGCCGCCCAGGTCCACGGTGCCCTGGCCCGAGAGCGTGGCGGGCCTCCGGCCAGGATCGCCCTGCCGGTCAACATGACGATGCAGGCCGAGCGGCTGGCCACCGACGCCGGCGCCGAGGTGTTCTGGACCAAGCTGTCGATCCCGGCGCTGATGGCCTCAGCCGGCGAGGACGGCGTGGTCCTGGCCGCCGACGGCGACGGCGGGTTCATCCTGCCCCAGTTCCTGCCCGCCTTCGACGCCGCCGCCGCCCTGGCCCACCTCCTCGGGCTGCTCGCCACCACCGACCAGCAGCTGTCGAAGGTGGTGGCGGCGCTGCCCCGGGCCCACGTGGTGCGCGAGGAGGTCATCACCCCGTGGGAGATGAAGGGGACGGTGATGCGCACGCTGGTCGAGCGCACCGCCGGGCGCGAGCAGGTGCTGGTCGACGGCGTGAAGGTGCTGCATGACGACGGCTGGGCGCTGGTGCTGCCCGACCCGGAGGAGCCCGTGACCCATGTGTGGGCCGAGGCGTCGAGCGAGGCGGCGGCCCGTTCGCTGGCCCAGGAGTACTGCCGCCGCATCCGGGCCCTGCTGCGGTGAACGTGCGGGCTGCGCCCGTCGTTTAGGTTCTGGCGCCGTGAACGTGCCCGAGGACCTCCGCTACACGTCCGACCACGAGTGGGTCCGCCTCGAGGATGGCGGCCGGGTCCGCATCGGGATCACCGACTACGCCCAGGAGGCTCTGGGTGACGTGGTGTTCGTCGAGCTTCCCGAGGTCGGCGCAGCCGTCGAGGCGAACCAGACGTTCTCCGAGGTGGAGTCGACCAAGTCGGTGAGCGACGTGTACGCCCCCCTGGCCGGCACCGTGGCCGAGGTGAACACCGACCTGGCCGAGTCGCCCGAGCGGCTCAACACCGACCCCTACGGCGACGGCTGGATCTGCACGATCGACCCGGCTGACGGCGCCGCCTACGCCACGCTGCTCGACGCCGCGGCCTACCGCTCGCTCACCGGCTAAGACCTCGACGGTCGACGCTGGGTAGCCTCCCTCCCGTCATGCTCTGTACGACCTGCGGTCACCCGAACCCACCCGGATCCCGGTTCTGCTCCGCATGCGGCGCCTCGCTCGATGCTCCCCGGGCCACCTCGGAGGACACCAGGCTCGTCCCGGTCACCAGGCCCGAGGACTCCGAGGAGGAGCTGGCCGTCCCCGGCGACGACGTTCCGGCCGGCCAAGGGGTGCTGGTGGTCAAGCGGGGCCCGAACGCCGGGTCGCGCTACGTCCTGGAGGGGACCGCCGTCTCGGCCGGCCGGTCGCCGGACAGCGACATCTTCCTCGACGACGTCACCGTCTCCCGACGCCACGCCAGCTTCGTGCCGAGCGGGGCCACCTATGAGGTCCGGGACGTGGGCTCGCTGAACGGCACCTACCTCAACCGCGAGCGCATCGAGGCGGCGCCGCTCGCCAACGGCGACGAGGTCCAGATCGGTAAGTTCCGCCTCGTGTTCCTGACCGGGCCCTCGAGCTAGATCGCCCCATGCCGGAACGCGCCTACCTGTCCATCGGCGAGGTCCTCGCCCTGCTGAAGGACGAGTTCACCGACATCACGATCTCCAAGATCCGCTTCCTGGAGAGCCAGGGCCTGATCGACCCCGAGCGCACGCCCTCGGGCTACCGAAAGTTCTACGAGCCCGACGTCGAGCGGCTGCGGTGGATCCTGCGCCAGCAGAAGGAGCACTACCTGCCCCTGCGGGTCATCAAGGGCAAGCTCTCCGATGTTCAGGCCGGGGACGTTCAGGCCGGGGACGTTCAAGCCGGGGACGTTCAAGCCGGGGAGGCACCGGCGGGCGACGACGTGGAGGACGAGGAGGGGGAGGACGTCGAGCCGTCGACACCGCCGGCCCTGGCCGCGGTGCCCGATCCGCCGGAGGAGGAGGCGGCGGCGCTCGAGGACGAGCCCGAGGCCGACGCGCCCCTCGCCGAGCTCGTGGTCGTCGGGACGGCGCCCGAGCCCGCCCTCGAAGCACCCGAGACGCCCCGGGAGCCGACGGCGCCCCCTGTGCCGGCCGGCACAGGTCCCCGCTCGGCGCCTCCGTTTCCCGAGAGCCTGCGCCGCTCGGCTCGCTCCAGCCCGGCGGCCTTCCTCAGCTCGCCAGAGCCGCCCCGCCACCTCCGCTCGCAGAGCGAGGCGGCGCCGCCAACCCCGCTGGACGGGGCCGGACCGGCCGAGCCGGAGGACGGCGCCGACGAGCTTGACCTCGACGAGACCGTCGAGCTGACGGCCGACGAGCTCGGCATCGTCGCCGGCCTTCCGCCCCTGGTGGTGGCCGAGCTGGAGCGCTACGGGCTCATCAAGGGCCAGCCCAGCCCCGGCGGCCGCTACTACGACGCCGCCGCCCTCGAGATTGCCAACCTGGCTTCGGCGTTCGCCCGCTTCGGCGTCGAGCCCCGTCACCTGCGGATGTGGAGGTCGGCGGCCGATCGCGAAGCCGACTTCTACGAACAGGTCGTCACCCCGCTGCGGTCCCAGCGCAGCAACAAGGCCCGGCGCCAGGCCAGCGAGACGGTGGTCGAGCTGGCCGACCTCGGCGCCCGCCTCCACGTGGCTCTGGTCGCCGGGACGCTGAAGCGCCTTACCTGAGGATCTCCGCTCGGATCCGGGCCGTCGAGACCGACGGCTCGGTCTACCGTGTGGCCATGGTCGAGATGCGCCTCACCGGGGTCAAGGTCGAGCTGCCGACCAACACCCCGGTGGTGCTCCTCCAGGAGGTGGGCGGCGAGCAGCGGACCCTGCCCATCTTCGTCGGCATGCCCGAGGCGACCAGCATGCTGCACGTGCTCCACGGCCAGGCCTCGCCCCGCCCCCTCACCTACGACCTGTTCGCCACGGTGCTCGACGACCTCGGGGCCCGGCTCGAGCGGGTGGCCATCACCGACCTGCGGGACGGCACGTACTACGCCGAGCTGCACCTGCGGGTCGGCGGCCCCGACAAGGCCAGCAGTACGACGAAGGTGGTCTCGGCGCGGCCCTCCGACGCGGTGAACCTGGCCCTGCGGGCCGGCTGCCCGATCGTGTGCGATGACGACCTGCTGGCCAACGAGGGTGTCCGCTACGACCCCGAGGACGACGCGGTCCAGGTGGCTGCAGGCGGCGAGCCCCAGGCCGAGGCCATGGTCGACGAGCTGAAGGAGTGGCTCGAGCACATCCGGCCCGAGGACTTCGGCTGACCGACTGGGCCCGCTGACCGTTGACGGCGGCGCCGGGTGGGGCCTACCCTGGCAAACCTCACTCGCGTAACTACGCGCTTGTCGTCGTCTTCAACCCGAGGCACCTTCCCCATGACCGAGAACCCCGGCCCGCCCCCTGGATTCGGAGGCAAGCAGGTGCTGGCCATCGTCGGCATCACCTACCGCCAGCTTGACCACTGGGCCCGCACCGACCTGCTGCGGCCCAGCCTGTGTGATGCCAAGGGCTCCGGCTCCCGGCGCCTCTACAGCTACGACGACGTCGTCCAGCTCAAGGTCATCAAGAAGCTCCTCGACGGCGGGCAGTCGCTGCAGGCCGCCCGCCGGGTCATCGACCGGCTCCGGGTCGAGGGCGAGAGCGTGGGCAGCGCCAACCTGGTCATGGTCGGCGGCTCGGTGGCCCTGGCCCGCAACGGCGAGGAGCTGGTCGACCTGCTGCGGGGCGGCCAGGGCGTGCTGGCTCTGGTGCTCGAGCTGGCCGGCGTGAAGCAGGAGGTCGATGCTGCCATCGCCTCACTGACCCCCCCGGCCGACCCCGATGCCGCCGTCGCCCCCTCGCAGGCCGTCGCCCTCGGGCGGTGAGGCGGTCCCCGCTCGCGGAGGTCCACGTCGGCCTCGGGGCCAGGATGACCGACTTCGGCGGGTGGGAGATGCCGCTCAGCTACTCGACCGGCACCATCGCCGAGCACCTGGCCTGCCGTCGCGGGGCGGTGGTGTTCGACGTCAGCCACCTCGGCACCGTGCGGGTCGAGGGGACGGGATCGTTCGACCGGCTCCAGGCGACCCTGACCAACGACCTGACCAGGATCGGCCCCGGCCGGGCCCAGTACAGCCACCTGTGCGCCGACGACGGCTCGGTCCAGGACGACCTCATCGTCTGGTGGCGGGCCGACGAGGTCTTCGATGTGATGCCGAACGCCTCCAACACCGGCGGCGTGCTGGCGGCCCTGGGCGGCACCGACACGACTGCGGCACGGGCGGTGCTGGCCGTGCAGGGCCCGCAGGCGCGGGCCCTGCTGGCCTCGGTCAGCCCCGAGGCAGCCGCCGTCGGACGGTTCCGGGTGGCCGACGTCGACTGGCAGGGCGTGCCCCTGGCGGTGGCCGGCACGGGCTACACCGGCGAGGACGGGGTGGAGATGGCCGTGCCCGCCGCCGCCGCCCCGGCCCTGTGGGCGGCCCTCCTGGACGCCGGGGTGGCACCGGCCGGCCTCGGCGCCCGCGACACCCTCCGGCTGGAGGCGGGCCTGCCCCTCCACGGCCACGAGCTCGGGCCCGGCATCACCCCGCTCCAGGCCGGCCTGGGCTGGGTGGTGGGCTGGGACAAGCCGGGGTTCCCGGGCCGGTCCGCCCTGCTGGCCGAGCGGGCCGCCGGACCGGCCCGGCGGCTCCGGGGCGTCGCCACCGAGGGGAGGAGGCCGCCCCGGTCGGGCAGTGAGGTGCGGGCTGGCGGCGAGCTGGTGGGCTCTGTGTCGAGCGGCAACTTCAGCCCGGTGCTGGGCCACGGCATCGCCCTGGCCTTCCTGCACCCCGGCGTGGCGCTGGGCGATGCCGTCGTGGTCGCCGCCCGCGGCGCCGAGGTGCCCGGCCGGGTGGTTGGCCTGCCCTTCGTCGAGCGCCACCGGCCCTGAGACGACATGAGCATGGCCGCGGGGCTCGACAGCGGGCCACGCTGTGCTCCTCGCGATGGAGGGCACCGTGCCGGCATGCCCGGAGCGAGATCGACGGGGTTGCGCTCCGGTCAATCGGGAAGAGTTGACGGCATGGCCGGACCGCGCAGGGAGGCCGCCATCGCCCGAGCCCAGGTCGCGGCGGCGCAGGTGGGGAGTGGGGCCGAGCGGGGTCTGACCCGGGCTCGGCCCGTCCTGAACGTGGTGGCGAAGACGTTGACCGGCCTGGGCCGGCTGGTCATCGTGGCCTCGCTGCTCGGCGCGGCCGGTGCCCTGCTGCTCGTGCTTCTGGCGGTGCGGGCCTGGGGCGGGCCCGGCCTCCTCCTCGGCCTCCTCGGCCTGGCGCCGCTGGCCGGCTGGCGGGTGGGTCGCCGCGCCGTTCGGGGCGCCGGCCTTCTGGGCGACCCCGACCGGGTCCTCGCTGCGGTCAAGGCGTCCGGCCAGTCGGGCCGGGAGTGGCTCGACCACATGGGCGCCCTGGGAGGGGCGGCCAAGGCCCGGCAAGCCTGGGGTGTGGCCCGTTCGGCCATCGGCGCCGGCCGGTCGCTGTGGCGGGCCGTCGGCCCCGACGTCGAGGGCGCCGACGACCTGCGGGCCCTGGCCCTGTGGCCCCGAACGGTCGCCATGACCATCGCCGGCCTCCTCAGCCCTGTCCTCCTCCCGATCGCCCTGGTGTGGGCCCTGTTCGCCCTGCTCGTGTCCTAGGGCGGCCGGTCACAGGCCGATCGTGGAGAAGTCGATGCCTTCGGCGTCCATGATCTGCGTCCAGGTCCTGCCCGTGTTCTTGGGGGTCACCCGGATGGCGGCTCGATGGTGGAGGGCCGCGCCCACCACCTCGGCGAGGAGCAGGTTGGCGGGGTGGCGGGAGGCGACGCCAAGCGCCGACTGAAGGCTGGCGCGCGGGTCCAGGACGACCAGCCGGTCAGCGGGAGGTCGTACCGCTCGACCGACGGCGGCCGCCGGCTCGGCCAGCCGGCGCGAGAGGCTCCCGGAACGGGCCGAGTCCGTCAGCGCCCGGACCATCCGGTACTGAAAGCCGTACGTCGTGACCACAGGGCCGGCCAGCCCGAGGTCGGCCAACTGGCCCGCCAGTGCGAGCAGCGCCAGGTGGTCGTCGACGATCACCATCGGTCAGCTGATGTGCAGGTCGGGATCGTCGACGCTGAGGGCACGGGCGCGGTCGGCGATCTCTGCTGCGGCCTCACCGAGGGCGGAGTCGAGATCGTCTGCTCCGGCGCTATCCAGGTGGAGCTCCCGATCGACGATCGCCCGCACGACCTCGCTCCGGGTCGACCCCTCCGCCGCCGCTCGCGCGTCCAGCCCGGCCTGCTCGGCGTCGGTGAGGTAGATGTTCGTCCTCCGCACGGCGCTAACGTACACCGCCACATACACCTTCCGGCCGGAGAGACGATCCTCATGCACCCGAATGCCCAGGAACCGCTCCGCACGCACCGAACGGCGGGCGGTTGGGCCGCGTTGCTCGTCGGCCTGGCGGTCCTCCTCCTGGCGGCGTGCAGCGGCGACAGCGGCGGCTCGTCGACGGCGTCCACCTCCGGGTCGAGCCAGTCCACGGGAGCGGGGACGGACAAGCCGGTGAGCGGGGGCGACTTCTGCATCACGCTGAAGGACCTGGCCACCGCCACCCAGGCCCTCCCCGCGCCGGGGACCGCCGATGAGGCTGGTCCGCTGCGGGCCTACGGCCCGTTGCTCGAGGAGTCCGCGGCCAAGCTGCAGGCGTCCGCCCCGGACGAGCTGCGCTCGGCCATGGAGATCTTCGTGCAAAACAGCAGCCAGGCCGCCGCCAGCTTCAAGGCCGGCGCCCGACCCCCGGCCAAGACGCAGTCGCCCGAGGAGCGGGCGGCCAGCGAGAAGATCGCCAAGTACGCCGCCGACAGCTGCCGAGGCTGACGGGCGCTCGGGCGGTCCATCGGCCGCCACCTTGGACTCGTCGGCTGGTCAGGCCTCCAGTGGGGGACAGCTGCAGATGAGGGTGCGGTCGCCGGCGGCGCTGTCGAGGCGGCGGACGGGGGGCCAGTACTTGTCGGGGTTCGGGCCCAGGGGATAGGCGGCCTGCTCCCGCGAGTACGGGTGGTCCCAGGCCGTGGCCGTCACCGTCGCCGCGGTGTGGGGGGCGTTCCTTAGGGGGTTGTCGTCCCTCGGCCAGGTGCCGTCGGCGACTCGGTCGATCTCGGCCCGGATGGCGATCATGGCGTCGCAGAAGCGGTCGAGGTCGGTGAGCGACTCGCTCTCGGTGGGCTCGACCATCAGGGTGCCGGCCACCGGGAAGGACTGGGTGGGGGCGTGGATCCCCAGGTCCATAAGCCGCTTGGCCACGTCCTCGGAGGTGACCCCGGTGGCCTTGGTCAGGGGCCGCAGGTCGAGCAGGCACTCATGGGCCACCAGGCCGCCCCGGCCGGTGTAGAGGACGGGGTAGTGGGGGGCCAGGCGGGTGGCCACGTAGTTGGCGTTGAGGATGGCCACCTGGGTGGCCCGGCGCAGGCCATCGGGGCCCATCAGCCGCAGGTAGGCCCACGGGATGGGGAGGATGCCGGCCGAGCCCCATGGCGCGCCCGAGATGACCGGCCCGCCCTCGGGGCCGGCGGTGGGGACGAGGGGGTGGCCGGGCAGGAACGGGGCCAGGTGGGCTCGGGCCGCCACCGGCCCGACGCCGGGGCCGCCGCCGCCATGGGGGATGCAGAACGTCTTGTGGAGGTTGAGGTGGCTGACATCGGCCCCGAACCGCCCGGGCCGGGCCAGGCCGACCAGGGCGTTGAGGTTGGCGCCGTCGAGGTAGACCTGGCCGCCGAGGTCGTGAACGGTGGCGCACACCTCGCCGATGGCCTCCTCGAACACCCCGTGGGTCGACGGGTAGGTCACCATCAGCGCAGCCAGGCGGGGGCCGGCGGCCTCGGCCTTGGTCCGCAGGTCGGCGAGGTCGACGTTGCCGGCGGTGTCGCAGGCCACCACCACCACGGCCATCCCGGCCATGACGGCCGAGGCGGCGTTGGTGCCGTGGGCCGAGGAGGGGATCAGGCACACCCGGCGGTCGTCGTCGCCCCGGCTGCGGTGGTAGGCGCCGATGGCCAGCAGGCCGGCCAGCTCGCCCTGGCTGCCGGCGTTGGGCTGCAGGGACACCGCGTCGTAGCCGGTGATCTCGGCCAGCCAGAGTTCGAGGTCGGCGATCAGCGACCGGTAGCCGGCCGACTGGTCGAGCGGGGCGAAGGGGTGGATCCCGGCGAAGCCGTCCCAGGTGATCGGCTCCATCTCGGTGGTGCCGTTCAGCTTCATGGTGCAGGACCCGAGCGGGATCATGGTGCGGTCGAGGGCCAGGTCGCGGTCGGCCATGCGCCGCAGCTCGCGCAGCATCGCCGTCTCCGAGCCGAAACGGGAGAACATCGGGTGGGTCAGGAACGGCGTGGTGCGGGCCAGCGGCAGGGGCTCGGTTCGATCGGGCGCGATGGGATCGAGACCGAAGGCGGCCAGGACGCGGCCGACGTGGTCGTCGGTGGTCACCTCGTCGCAGGTGACGCCGACCACGTCGTCGTCGACCAGTCGCAGGTTGATCCCCCGGGCGGCGGCGGCGGCCACCACGGCCCGGGCCTGCCCCGGCACCCGGGCCTGCACGGTGTCGAAGACGTGCTCGTGCACCACCTCGACCCCGCCGGCGGCAAGGGTGGCCTGCAGGGCGTGAGCGTGGCCGTGGACGCGTTCGGCGATGGCGGTCAGCCCATCGGGGCCGTGCCACATGGCGTAGAAGGCGGCGATGTTGGCCAGCAGCACCTGGGCGGTGCAGATGTTGGAGGTGGCCTTCTCCCGGCGGATGTGCTGCTCGCGGGTCTGCAGGGCCAGGCGCAGGGCCGGGGCCCCGGCGGCATCGACGGAGACGCCGACGATCCGGCCGGGCAGCGAGCGCTCGAGACCGCGACGCACGGCCAGGAAGCCGGCGTGGGGGCCCCCGAAGCCGAGGGGCACACCGAAGCGCTGGGCGCTGCCCACGCACACGTCGGCCCCCCAGGTGCCGGGGGCCTCGAGGAGGCACAGGGCCAGCAGGTCGGCGGTCACCGCCACCAGCGCCCCGACCGCGTGGGCCTGGGTGACCACCGGACCCAGGTCGCGGACCGCGCCCGACGAGCCTGGGAAGGCGGCCAGCACCCCGAAGGGCTCGAGGCCCGGCGGCAGACCGTCGGTCAGGTCGGCCACCACCACCTCGATGCCGAGCGGCTGGCAGCGGGTGCGGACCACGGCGATGGACTGCGGGTGGCAGTCGGCGTCGACGACCACCACGTCAGCCGCGGCGCGGCTGCCCCGGCGCAGCAGCGAGACGGCCTCGGCGCAGGCGGTGGCCTCGTCCAGCAGCGAGGCGTTGGCCACCGGCAGGCCGGTGAGGTCCTCGACCATGGTCTGGAAGGCGAGCAGAGCCTCGAGCCGGCCCTGGCTGATCTCGGGCTGGTAGGGGGTGTAGGCGGTGTACCAGGCCGGGTTCTCCAGCACGTTGCGCCGCACCACCGGGGGTGTGACGGTGTCGTGCCAGCCCAGGCCGATCATCTGCACCAGCCGCTGGTTGGCGGCGGCGAGCGAACGCAGCTCGGCCGTGACCTCGGGCTCCGAGGCGGCGGCCGGCAGGTCGAGCCGGTCGAGCAGCTGGATCGCCTCGGGCACGGCGTCGGCGCTCAGGGCATCGAGCGAGCGGTAGCCGACGGCGGCGAGCGCCTTGGCCACCTCGTCGGCGTCGGGTCCTATGTGGCGGTCGGCGAAGGTTTGGCGCATGGGGGGTGTCCCTTTCGAGGAGCCCTCCCATGGCTGTCAGCGGATGCGTCCAGCCTCGCCTCACCCGTGCGGTCCTGTGGCCTGAGAGATTCCTGGGAGGGAACTTGCCCCTTCGGCGCAGCAGCGCTGCTCTCCCGCACGGGGTCGACAGCATTGGAAAGGCTACCTCGCCGGGTAGCGTCGGTCGGCGATGGCAACCAAGCCGGGAACCAAGCTGCAGTCGAACGATCCGTGCTGGTGCGGCTCCGGGCGCAAGTACAAGCGCTGCCACAACAAGCTCGACCAGCTCATCGCGTCCGGCCGGGTGGTGCCGGGCCAGCTCGGCCCCCGCCGCGAGGTCCCCAACAGCATCCCCCGCCCCCCCTACGCCCTGCCCGGCGCCGGCGGCAAGCCGCCCCGGGGTGACGGCGAGCCCGAGATGCACGACGCCGGGTCGCTGCCGAAGATGCGCGCCGCCTGCCAGGCCGCCGCCGAGATCCTGGCCGCCGCCGGCGAGCTGGTGCGGCCCGGGGTCAGCACCGATCAGATCGACGCCTTCGTCCACCAGGCCTGCATCGACCGGGGCGGCTACCCGAGCCCCCTCGGCTACGCCGGCGGCGGAGGGGCGCCTCCCTTCCCCAAGAGCGTGTGCACCTCGGTGAACGAGGTCATCTGCCACGGCATCCCCGACGACCGGGTCCTCCAGGACGGCGACGTGTGCGACATCGACGTCACCATCTACCTCGACGGCTTTCACGGCGACACCAATGCCACCTTCTGCTCCGGCGAGGTCGACGAGGCCAGCCAGGCCCTGATCCGGGTCACCCGCGAGTGCACCGAGCGGGGCATCGCCCAGGTCCGCCCCGGTGGCAAGCTGGTCGACATCGGCCGGGCCATCCAGGACCACGCCCACGCTCACGGCTACAGCGTCGTGCGGGCCTTCGTCGGCCACGGCGTCGGCCGCCGCTTCCACGCTCCGCCCACGGTGTTCCACTACCCCGAGCACCGGGCCGAGGCCTTCACCTTCCGGCCGGGCATGACCTTCACCATCGAGCCGATGATCGCCCTCGGCACCGGCGACCACGCCGTGTGGCCCGACGGGTGGACAGCGGTGACCCGAGACCACCGCCGGGCCGCCCAGTTCGAGCACACCGTGCTCGTCACCGACGACGGGGTCGAGGTGCTCACCGTGCCGGGCTCAGGCCCCGCCTTCGGCCGGGCCGCCGCCGAGACGAGCGCCTCGACGTAGCGGTCGCTACCCTGCGGGGATGACCGATCCGGCGGGCCAGTACGGCGAGTACCAGCACTACGCACAGCAGCAGGCTGCGCCACCGCCGCCGGTCTCCGGCTACGGCGGACCGGCCGTCCCGCGGTACGTGCCGCCGACGCTGGACGAGATCTGGTACAAGACGACCCCCAACATCCTGCTCTTCCTGGTGACCTGCGGGGTGTGGGGCGCGGCCTGGGCCTACCGCACCCACGACGATCTCCAGAAGCACAACGGCGACGGGATCGGCGGCGGCATCGGGCTGGTTCTCGGGCTCCTGGCCTCCATCGTCATCGGCTTCACCGTGCCCATGGAGCTCGAGAAGGCCTACAACCGCAACGGCTGGCCCAGCCCGGTGAAGGCGACCGACGGCCTCTGGCTCCTGCTCCCGATCGTCGGTCCGTTCATCTGGTACCCCAAGGTGCAGGCCGCCCTCAACGCCTACTGGATCAGCCAGGGCAGCCGTCCGGCGACCTAGCCAACCGGGCCTTCCGCGCAGCGGGGCCATCGATCCGTCGCGGCGAGGATCGATGTCGCTAACGTGCGCGAGCACAGGGCATGTGCGTCCTGCTCGCTGGAGCTTTTCTGAAGGAGACCCACCATGAGCTACAACCCGCCGCCGCCCCCGCCCCCGCCCGGAGGCGGCTACCCCCCGCCCGGAGGCGGCTACTCGGCCTCCGGGGCCGGTGACGTGCCCGCCAACCTGGCCGAGCCCGTGAAGCGCATCGTCGCCGCCCTGATCGACGGAGCCATCCCCTTCGGGATCATCATCGTGGCCTTCATCCTGGGTGCCATCCTGGGCAACGTCAGCGGCGCCCTCGGAGTCCTCCTCATCATCGCCGGCTACCTCGGGGCCATCGGCTTCAGCATCTACAACATGATCTTCATCCAGGGCAATACCGGCCAGACCATCGGCAAGAAGATGCAGGACATCAAGGTCGTCGGCGAGAGCACCGGTCAACCCCTCGGCGTGGGCGGCGCCTTCATCCGCTACCTGATCCACAGCTTCGTCGACGGCATCTGCTTCGCCGGCTACATCTACGGCTTCTTCATCAACCCCAAGCGGCAGACGGTCGGCGACATCGTCGCCAAGTCCTACGTCGTGAACGCCTAGTCGCGCGGCGGTCGGGGGGCCGCGGCCCGCTTCGTTGTTATTGGAGGAGGTCGGGCTGCTCGTTCACTATCCGCTGGTAGAGGGGTTGGAAGTTGAACCAGCCGGCGCGGTGGTGGCCGACCTGGGTCTGGGTGGTTCGGGCCACCTCGTCTTCGATGGAGATCGGGGTGCCGGCGGCCATGGCCAGCAGCTGGGCCTGGCAGGACCGCTCCAGGTTCACGAACCACCAGGCGGCCTCGTCGACCGAGTGGCCGACGGTGAGCAGGCCGTGGTTGCGGAGGATGACCGCCTTGTGGCCGCCCAGGGCGTGAGCGATGCGCTTGCCCTCCTGCACGTCGAGGACCACGCCGGTGTAGTCGTCGAACAGGCCGTGGTCGCCGTAGAAGGCGCAGGCGTCCTGGGTGAGCGGGTCGAGGAGGCGGCCGAGACTGGAGAACGCCTTGCCGTGCACCGAGTGGGTGTGGGCGGCGGCCACCACGTCGGGCCGGGCCGCGTGCACCTGGGAGTGGATGGCGAAGGCGGCCCGGTTCACCGCCTGGTCGCCCTGCACCACCTCGCCCTGGTCGTTGCACAGGACCAGGTCGGACACCCGGATCTGGGAGAAGTGCATCCCGAAGGGGTTGACCCAGAAGTGGTCGGTCAGCTCGGGGTCACGGGCGGTGACGTGGCCGGCGATCCCCTCGTCGAAGCCCATCCGGGAGAACAGCCGGAACGTGGCCGCCATCCGCTCCTTGCGGTGCCGCCGCTCGTCCTCGACCGTGGCGAAGGTGGGCGGTTCCGGGATGTCGGTGGTGGGCATGGGCTCCCCTCGGGCGTGGACGGAGGCGGCGGCCTCAGGCGTTGAAGGCGATCTGAGCGACGATGTAGAGCGCCCAGAGGACCAGGCCGACCGCGCCGAGGATGACGCCGGCCAGAGCCATGCCGTCACCCTTCTCGAGGCCGTTTGAGGCCTTGATCTGGTTCCTGCCCATCACCCCGGTGATCAGGGCGGGGACGGACAGGATGCCGCAGCAGAGGCCGAGGATGCCGGTGACCAGGGCGACGATGGCCAGGGTGTTGGTCTTCTGACCCGAGTCGGGGACGCCGGTGTAGGCCGGGGTGGGGCCGTAGCCGGTGCCCGGCCCCGCACCGGGGGTGCTGCCGTAGCTCGGGGGCGGCGGCGGCGGCGCCCAGCTGGGTGTGGTCGGCGGCGGGGGCGGCGGCGCCGACCAGCTCGGGGTGGGAGGCGGCGGAGGAGGCGGCGGGGCAGTGCCGCCCGGAGGAGGCGGCGGTGGTGAGCCGCTCGGGGGCGGGGGCGGCGGGGGCTGCTCGCCGCCTCCGGGCGGGTTGGACCACGGGTCGCTCATGCGAAAGAGCATCCCACGTCCGCAGGCCGATCAGGTGATCTTGAAGTCCCTGGCCGGTGCGGTGACGAAGTTCTTCTTCACCACGCCCAGGCCGAACGGCTTGGCCGGGTCGACCTTGAACAACGTGGTCTCCAGCGGGAAGACCCGGTCGGCGGCCTTGCCGTAGGCGTAGTCGCCGGTGAGGCCGTCGAAGCGGAGCGTCCCGACCCCCTCCATGGCCCGTTGGACCCCGGCGTGGGAGAGGTCGCCGGAGGCTACGGCCTTCTCCAATATCTGCACCACGGCGTTGGCCTGGGTGTAGCCGAAGGTGAAGTAGCTGCTGGGCTCCTGGTCGGGCTTGAAGGTGGCGATGTCGGCCAGCATGTCGTTCATCCCGGGGACCGAGGTGTCGCCCCACTCGGTGCCCTCAGAGGCCACGAGGTAGTTGGAGGCGAAGTAGTCCTTCAGGGGCGAGGCGGTGAAGCTGGGGCTGTAGCTGGGGGACTGGCCGATCCAGCGGGGGGCGAAGCTGGTCCTGGCGGCGATGCCGAGGAGGGCGGCGGTGTCCGAGGGCAGGGAGGAGAGGAACACCGCGTCGCAGGCGGCGTCCTTCAGGGCCTGGACGGCGGCGGCGGCCTCGGCTCCCTTGCCGGCGGTGTAGGTCTGGCGGGCCACCACCGGGAAGCCGTTGCTCGTCGCCGCGAAGTCGACTCCCTGGAAGCCAGCCTTGCCGTACGCGTCGTCCTGCGCCAGGGCACAGACCTTCTTGCCCTGACCACCGCCCTCGGTCACGTACCAGGTGAGGGCGTTGACGGCCTGGATCTGGTACGGGCTGCCGATGGGGAGGAGGTTGGGCTCGCGCACCCAGTCGGCGTCGAGGCTGGCCGGCGAGGCGACGATGCCATCCGCCTTCAGGCTGGTGAGCACAGCCTTGGTGGAGGCGGTCCCGAACGTCTGGGCGAAGAGCACCACGTCGCCCTTCAGCTCGTTGTAGGCCGACACCGCCTTCTGGGGGTCGTTGGCCGAGTCGCGCTCCTCGAACACGATCTTGTACCTCCCGCCGATGCCGCCCTTGGCGTTGACCTTGTTGAAGAAGACCTCGTTGCCGGCGGTGAGGGGCTTGCCGATCGCCGCGGCCGGCCCGGTGAGGGCGCTGACGATGCCGACCCTGATGGTGGCGGCGGCCGGGTCGAAACCGGGGACGGCCTTGGCGCCGCCGCCCGGGGCGGGCGGGTCGTCGCTGCCGCAGGCCGAGGCCGCCAGGGCCAGGGCCAGCAGGCCGGCCAGGCCGGCGAGGGGAGGGGTACGGGTCATGATGGGCTCCTCAAGGGTTCGGGGTCGGGGATCAGTGGGAGAAGGGCCAGGCCACCAGGTAGGCCCTGGCCCGCCGGAGCAGGGCGGCGAGGCCCCTGGGCTCCAGGACGAGGAAGGCCACGATGGACAGGCCGAACAGGATCTGGTTGAGCTGGGGCAGCGACAGGCCATCCTCGCTGGCGGTGCGGGCCACGAAGGGGATCCCCTCGGTGGCTCGCCGGGCGACCTCGGGGAGCGCCCCGATGAACAGGGCGCCCAGGATGCCGCCCAGGGTGGTGCCGATGCCGCCGACGATGATCATGGCGACGAACTGGATGGACAGCGGCAGGCTCCAGGTGCCGGGCTCGATGTAGGTGAGGACCACGGCGTAGAGGGCACCCGAGATGCCGGCCAGCCCGCTCGAGATGGCAAAGGCGCCCACCTTGTAGCGGGCCAGGCTGACGCCGAGGACCTCGGCGGCCACGTCACGGTCGCGCACGGCCTGCAGGGCCCGGCCGGGGCGGGTGCGCACCAGGTTGGCGCAGCCCAGGGCGGCGAGGCCGGCCAGCCCCCAGACGAGGTAGTGGAGGCTCTGGGCCCGGCTGAGGCCGCCGAAGCCGGCGAAGTCGACGGGGCCGAGGGCCAGGGAGGGCGAGACGGTGGTGCCGTCGCTGCCGCCGGTCAATGAGTCCCACTCCTTGAACACGTGGGCGCCGAGGAACACCAGGCCGAGCGAGACGACGGCCAGGTAGTTGCCCTTGAGGCGCAGGGCGGCGGGCCCGACGGCCAGGCCGACCAGGGCGGGCACCACAGCGCTGAGGGGCAGCCACACCCAAAGGGGCAGGCCCCGCCCGGCCGGGGTGCCGTCGGTCGGGTTGCCCAGGTAGGTGGCGGTGTAGGCGCCGACCCCGAGGAAGAAGGCGTGCCCGAGGCTCACCTGCCCGGTGAACCCGGTGAGGAGGTTGAGGCCCAGCGCCCCGATGGCGGTGGCCCCGACGAACAGCAGCACCGACCGCCACAGGTCGCTGCCGACCACGAGCGGGAAGGCGGCCAGGCCGACGACCAGGGCCGCGGTCAGGCGGCGCGACCAGCGGGTGGGGAACAGGCGGGGCACCGTTGCGAGAGCCGGCGACGGGCCGGCCCGGCGGTACCGGCTCCCGGCGCCCCTCACACCCGCACGACCGTTCGGGTGCCGAACACCCCGTAGGGCCGCACCAGCAGGACGAGGACCATGACCACATAGGGCAGGACGGTGTCGAAGCCGGTGCCGAGGAAGGCGGCGTGCTGGGGCTGGTAGCCGGCGGTCAGGGCCTGGCTGATGCCGATGGCGAAGCCGCCCACGACGGCGCCGAGCGGCGAGTCGAGGCCGCCGAGGATGATGGCCGGGAAGGCGGCCAGGGCGATGACGTCCTGGCCCGGCTCGAGCCCGCCCGAGCCGGCGGACAGCATGACCCCGGCCAGGGTGGCCACCACGCCGGCAATGGCCCAGGCCAGGGCCGACACCCGGGAGGCGCTGATGCCCTGAGCCATCGCCGCCTCCTGGTCGAAGGCGGCGGCCCGCATGGCCAGGCCGTAGCGACTGAAGCGGAAGAAGGCGAAGAAGGCGGTGACCGTCACCGCGGCCAGGGCCAGGGTCCACAGGTCCTTGTGCTCGATGCTGAGGCGGCCGACGCTGATGCTTCGGATCCCCCACGGGTCGGCGAGGTCGAGGCGGTCGTAGCCCCAGATGGCGGGGACGACCTGTTGCACGACGATGAGCAGGCCGAGGGTGACCATGACCACGGCGAAGACGGGTTGGCCGATCATCCGCCGCAGCACCGTCCGCTCGACCAGCACGCCGACCAGGGCGGTGAGCAGGGCGGCCAGCGCCACCGCCGGCCAGAACGGCAGGCCCCAGGTGCGCTGCGCGTTGTAGGTGAGGTAGGTGCCGAGGAGGAGCAACCCGCCCTGGGCGAAGTTGATGACCCCGGTCGACTTGTAGATGACCACGAAGCCGAGGGCGACCAGGGCGTAGAGGGCGCCGCGGACGGTGCCCGTGAAGGCGAGCTCGGCCAGCTTGATCATGCGGGTACCAGGTCCGGCTCGTCGGGGCAGGGCCGCACCTCGACGCCGATCGCCTCGAACCAGGCCAGGGCGTCGGGGTCGGGCGAGCCGCCAGTGCTGAGGGCGGTGGCAACCCGGGCCAGGCCCAGGTGGCGCCGCAGCGGCCCGAAGCAGACCTGCCGGCACACCGCAGCGAGGGCCGGATCGCTGGCCCGGGCGGCGCCGGCCCGGCGGCGGGCGGCGATCGTGCGACCCTTGGCGATGCACCAGCGGGAGACGGCCCGCTTGAGCGGCGAGGCGTCGGCCAGGCGCCGCTCGGTGGCCCGGTGCAGGTCCTGCCAACCGTCGGCCAGGTCGAGGCGACGGGTGGGCTGGACCTCCTGGAGGTCCTGAGCAAAGGACCCGCCCCGCTCGGAGAAGCTCACGGTGGAGCCGACGGCCAGGGGCTGGACGATCGAGGCGACCCGTTCGGCCCAGCTGGCCAAGGGGAGCGACGAGACGACCTCGTCGGCGGCGGTGGCGGGGGGCAGGCCGCCGGGCTCGGCCGCGCCCACCAGGGCATCGGCGGCCACCTCGACCGCTCCACCGCCGAGCAGGAGCACCGCCGCGGTGGCCCCGGGGTCGAGCGCCTCGACCTGGCGGCGCCACGACGCCAGGTCGAGGGTGCGGCCCCGGGAGACAAGGTCGGCCCAGGTGTGGACCAGCGGGTCGTCGAGGCTGTGCACGCCCCGGGTCTCGACGACGACCGCCGCCACCAGGCCGGGCAGCTCGTGGCGGTCCTCCAGGACCTTGTCGAGCTGCTCCTCGTCCTCGCACACGACCACTCGGACCCCGGCTGACCTCAGCTGGTTTCCCACCACCGGCGCCGGGCTGGTGGGAGCGAGGCCGAGGGTGACGGCGCCGACGCCCTGGGCGCCGAGGTCGGCGAGCAGCCACTCCGGCCGGTTCGCAGCGACGAGGGCGAGCCGGTCGCCGGGCCGCAGCCCGAGGCCCTGGAGGGCCAGCCCGACGGCGGCGGCGTCGGCGGCATAGCCGGCCCAGGTCGTCACCTCCCAGACGCCGCGCCGCTTGTGGCGCAGGGCGGTGCGCCCGGGGGCCCGCTCGGCCCGGTCGAGGAGCTGCGCCGGCAGCGTCTCGGCGCTCACCAGGCCTGCTCGCCGGTGGCTCGGCCGAGGTAGGCCTCGAGGACCCGGGGGTCGGTCTGGATGGAGGCAGGTGGGCCGGTGGCGATCGTCCGGCCGAAGTCGAGCACCAGCACCCGGTCGGCCAGGCCCATGACCAGGCGCATGTCGTGCTCGACCAGGATGATGGAGAGGTCGAGCTCGGCCCGGATCTCCAGGATGGCCCCGGCGATGTCCTCGGTCTCCTCCAGGTTCATGCCCGCCACCGGCTCGTCGAGCAGCAGCAGGGACGGGTCCATGGCCAGCGCCCGCCCCAGCTCGACCCGCTTCTGCACGCCGTAGGCCAGGGTGCCGACGGGGGACCGGCGGAAGGCCTGGAGGCGGAGGATCTCGATGATCTCCTCGCAGCGGCGGCGGTTCCAGGCCTCCTCGTGCCGGGCCCGGCCCAACCACACGGCCCCGGCCAGGAACCCGGTGGAGGAGCGCTGGTGGCGGCCGAGCATCAGGTTGTCGGTGACGTCGAGGTTGGGGAACAACCCGAGGTTCTGGAAGGTGCGGGCCATGCCGAGGCCGGCGGCGGCGGCGGGCCGGCGGCCCACCACCTCGGTGCCCGCCAACCGCATCGAGCCCTCCTGGGGGCGGTGCAGGCAGCTCAGGCAGTTGAGGATCGAGGTCTTGCCGGCGCCGTTCGGTCCGATGACCGCGAACAGCTCGCCCCCCTCGACGGCGAAGGAGACGCCGTCGAGGGCGGTGACGCCACCGAAGCGCAACGTGAGGCCCTCCACCTCGAGCACCGGGCTCATTCCTCCGCTCCTGACCAGCCCTTGGCCCGGCGGTAGGACTTGACGTCGCGGAGCGAGCGGTGGCCGGCCGCGCCCACGCCCAGGTAGAACTCCTGGATGTCTCGGTCTGCGGCCAGTGCCGCCGCCGGCCCGTGCTTGACCACCCGGCCGTTCTCCAGCACGTAGCCGTGGTCGGCCACGGCCAGGGCCATCGCCGCGTTCTGCTCGACGAGCAGGACGCTGGTGCCGTGGCCGTGGACGGTGCGGACGATCTCTGCGATCTGCTCGACGACCCGGGGCGCCAGCCCCAGGCTGGGCTCGTCGAGGAGCAGCAGCCGAGGCGATGCCATCAGGGCCCTGCCGATGGCCACCATCTGCTGCTCGCCGCCGGAGAGGTATCCCGCCACCTGGCGGCGGCGGGCGGCCAGCAGGGGGAACAGCTCCAGCACCCGCTGGTGGGCCTCGGCCCGCGCCACCCGGCCTCGAACGGTGAAGGCCCCGGCCCGCAGGTTCTCGTCCACGGTGAGCTCGGCGAAGATACGCCGGCCCTCCAGGACCTGGGCCACGCCCCGGCGCACCAGGCCCGCGGGCTCGGCCCCGGTGACGTCGTGGCCGTCGAGGGTGACCGAGCCCCTCGTGACGGCGCCGCGGTGCAGGCCGAGCAGGCCCGTGACGGCCCGCAGCAGCGTGGTCTTGCCGGCCCCGTTGGCGCCGAGGAGGGCGACGACCGCGCCCCGCCGCACCTCGAGCGAAACGTCCCGGAGGACGACGAGCGAACCGCCGTAGACCACCTCGACCCCGGTCACCGACAGGATCGTCTCCTGCGCCACCTCCTCGGGGAGGGGCACCACACCGCTCACCATCAGCCCCCCAGGATGCCTCGTGGCCCGGGACGGTAGCCCGTCGACGCCCACGAGCTGATCCGCCAGAGCTGGGCCACCGAGCCGCCCGCCCTCTACGCCCGCCTCGACCAGCGGGCGGACCCCAAGCGGTGGTCCGCCCGCTCAGGCGGTTACCCGGCGGCGGGCGGGCTGGTGACGTTGATGAAGCCGATCATCCCCAGGTCGGAGTGGGGCGTGCCGTGCTCCTCCGGGATGGGGCAGAAGTACAGGGCCTTGCCGGGCTTGAACCGGAACGTGCTCCGGCTGGCTGCCCAGGGCCTGGCGAAGAGGTCGCCGGCGAGGCTGCCGCCCGGGCACGCGGCGGCGAAGGCCTCTTCGCTGTCGATGCTGTTGACGAAGTTCTTGGCCTGGCTGATCGTGGTGAGCGATGCGCTGCAGGTCGGGCCGAGGTTCACGGCGATGATGACGTGGGGTTCGTCGCTGGTGTTGATGAGGTGGCCGGCGTACCGGCCCGCGGACAGGGTCTTCGGGATGCCCTGGAACTTGTAGTTCGTGGCCGTCATGACCAGCGGTCGCTTCACCGCCACGGCTGACGCCGGGGCACTGGACAGCGCCAGTCCCGATGCCGCCACCACGGTGGCGCAGCCGGCGCGGGCGACGGAACGCCTCAAACCTTGCTTCATGATCATGATCGTGCCTCTCCTCGTCGATGTCGGACGGGCGCTCGGTGGGTTAGCGACGCTCGTCCGCCGGCTCCCCCCTGCCACCCGTCCGAAACCTAACGACGTTGGCTAGCGGCGGCAAGGGGTGCTGGCAGGTTTCCCGAGGCGGGGCCAGCACCCAAGGTGGCCAGCGGGGGGAGCTCGTCGAGGCGCACATCGACGCCGTCCAGGGCCAGCGGGCCCCGGGTCAGGCCGGCCCGGTCGAGGACGGCCAGGAGCACGGTGGCTGAGGGCACGGCCAGGTCGGCCAGGCGGTGGTGGCGGTGGTGGCGGGTGCCGAGGTCGACCTGGCGGATGGCGGCGGTGCCGACCATCGCGGCGGCGTCGAGAAGGAGGCCGACGTCGACCCCCCACCCGGCCAGGTAGGGGAGGCGCTCGAGGAGCAGGCGGGTGCCGGCGTACTCGCCGGCGAGGGGCTGGCGCACGAACGAGAGCTCGGGGAAGAACCGGGCCAGCAGGGGCCGGGCCATCAGCTCGGTGACCCGGCCGCCGCCGTCAGGGTCGTCGCCCAGCGGGCGGCGCCACGTGCCCTTCACCAGCGAGGCCGTCGGGTCCTCGACCAGGGGCTGGAGCAGGCGGGGGACGGTGTCGGGGTCGAGGTCGACCAGGTCGGCGTCGAGGTAGACCACCAGATCGGCCGTGGTCGCAGCCAGGCCCCGCCACATGGCCCCGCCCTTGCCCGAACCCCCGTGGCCGGCGAGCACGTCAGCGGCCCGCACCACCCGGGCCCCCGCGGCCCGGGCCCGGGCGCCAGTCCGATCGGTGGAGCCGTCGTCGACGACCACGACCTCGGCGAGCACCCCGGTCCGCACCAGGTGGCGCACCAGCGGACCCACGACGGCCTCCACCGTGGCCTCCTCGTCGCGGGCCGGGATGACCACCGCCGCGCTCAGGCCCCGCGCCCGCAGGCCGGATTCGACAGTCCTGCGCGCGAGCCCCACCGGCCAACCTCCTGCGGTCGACTGCGGCGGGTGCCGCAGGAGACCGACGGTAGCGACGGGTGCCGGCGCCACGGTGCCCCGGCGTGAACGCCGGAACAACCTTGGTCGGTGCCTCATCGGGTCGACCCCCGCCGTTAGTCTTTGGGCCATGTCCCAGACCGATGCGCTGAAGAGGTACCTCGAGGCCGGGATGGCGTTCACCCAGCTCACCCGCAAGCGGGCGGAGCAGGTGGTGAAGGACCTGGTGGCGGCCGGAGACCTGCAGCGCAACCAGGCCAAGGAAGCCATCGACGAGCTGGTTGAGCGCAGCCGCAAGAACACCGACGCCCTTGCCGAGCAGGTGCGCACGGAGGTCGACAGCCAGCTGTCGAACATGGGCCTGGCCCGCAAGGCCGATGTCGAGCGGCTCGAGGCCGAGCTGGAGCGGCTGAAGGGCTCCGGGGCCAGGAAGCCCGCCGAGCCGGCCAAGGCGGCGCCGGCCAAGAAGGCCTCCGCCAAGAAGGCCCCGGCGGAGAAGGCCCCGGCCGAGAAGTCCGGGCAGGCGCCGGTAAGCGGCGGGCTGCCGGGGGCTTCGGCCCGGGAGGACGACGACAAGCCGACGCCGGCCAAGAAGGCGCCGGCCAAGAAGGCCCCGGCCAAGAAGGCGAGCTCGGACAAGGCCCCGGTCAGCGGGGAGCTGCCGGCCAAGCGGGTGGCGAAGGCTGCCAAGAAGCAGAGCTGAGCGGCGCATCGCCGTGGCGCCGCGGCGGCGGCTCGACGCCGAGATCGTGCGCCGGGGCCTGCTCCCCAGTCGCCAGCAGGCCCAGCAGGCCATCGAAGCCGGCCGGGTGCTGGTCGGCGGCGCCCCGGCCGACAAGGCCGCCCGGCTGGTCGCCGCCGGTGAGCCCGTCACCCTCCGCGGCCCCGCCCCCCGCTACGTCTCCCGAGGGGGGTTCAAGCTGGAGGCCGCCCTCGAGGGGTTCGGGGTCGACCCGGCCGGGCTCCGCTGCCTCGACGCCGGGGCGTCGACGGGCGGGTTCACCGACTGCCTGCTCCAGCGGGGGGCGGTCTCGGTGGTGGCGGTCGACGTGGGCCACGGCGTGCTGCACGAGCGGCTGCGGGCCCACCCCCGGGTGACGGTGCTGGAGCGCACCAACGTCCGGGCCCTCGACCTCGGCGAGCGATTCCCCCTCGTGACCGCCGACCTGTCCTTCATCTCCCTGCGCACGGTGGCCCCCGCCCTGCTGGCCCACGCCTCGGCCGACCTGGTGCTGCTGGTCAAGCCCCAGTTCGAGGCCGGCCGGGCCGAGGCGTCCAAGGGACGGGGCGTCATCGTCGATCCGGCGGTGCACGAGCGGGTGCTGGAGGAGGTGGCGGTGGCCTTCGTCGGCCTCGGAGCGGTCAAGATGGGGGTCATGCGCTCGCCGGTCACCGGTGCGGACGGCAACGTCGAGCTCCTCCTCCACCTCCACGTCGGCCACCTCCACATCGGCGGCGGCTGAGGTGGCCAACGTCGCCTTCCTGCCCCACCACGAGCGGGCCGAGGCGGCCGACCTGGCCAAGCGGGCCATCGCCCGGCTCGAGGAGCTGGGCCACGCCTGCCGGGTTCCGATGGCCGACGCCGCCGCCACCGGGCTGGAGGAGTGGTCGGTGCCCGACGAGGCCCTGTGCACCGACCTCGACCTGGCCGTGTGCCTAGGCGGCGACGGAACCATGCTGCGGACCATCGACCTGGTCGGCCGCCACGGCGTACCCGTGCTCGGGGTGAACGTCGGTCATCTCGGCTACCTCACCGAGGTCGAGCCCGCGACCCTCGACCAGGCCCTTGACCGGTTCCTCCGGGGCGAGCACCAGATGGAGGAGCGGATGCTGCTCGAGGTGGTGCTGGACCCCTCGGCCGGGGCGCCGCGTGTGCTGCGCCACGCCATGAACGAGGCCGTGGTCCGCTCGTCGGGCACCCACGTGGTGCGCCTGCAGCTGTCGATCGCCGGTGAGCTGTTCACCACCTACGCCGCCGACGGGCTCATCGTGGCCACCCCGACCGGGTCCACCGCCTACAACCTGTCGGCCCGGGGCCCGATCGTGGCCCCCGAGCTGCACGCCTTCGTGGTCACCCCCGTCGCCCCCCACCAGCTGTTCGACCGCTCGATGGTGCTGAGCCCCGAGGACGAGATCCGCATCGAGCTGCTCGACTGGCGCCCGGCCCGCCTGCTGTGCGACGGCGTCGAGGTGGCCATGCTGGCCCCCGGCGACGCCGTGATCTGCCGGCGCGGGCCGTGGCGGGCCAAGGTCGTCACCTTCGGGCGTCGCGACTTCCGGGGCATCCTCCGCAAGAAGTTCGGGCTGGAGGACCGGTAGTGCTGGTCGAGCTGCGGGCCCGTGAGCTTGGGGTCATCGCCGATCTCACCCTCCTCCTCGGCCCGGGGATGACGGCGATCACCGGGGAGACCGGCGCGGGCAAGACGCTGGTGGTCGAGGCCATCGACCTCCTGGTGGGGGGACGGGCCGACCCCGGGGCGGTGCGGGCCGGGGCCGTCGAGGCCGTGGTCGAGGGCTGCTTCGCGTCGACGTCGGGAGACACCGCTGCCGAGGGCGGCCAGCCGGGGGAGCGCGTGCTGCGGCGGGTGGTGCCGGCCAAGGGCCGCAGCCGGGCGCAGGTCGACGGGGCCATGGCGACAGTGGCCGAGCTGGCCGAGCTGGGCCGGGACCTGGTCGACCTCCACGGCCAGCACGCCCACCAGTCGCTCCTCCACCCGGCCACCCAGCGGGCCGCCCTCGACGCCTTCGGTCGGGTCGAGCTGGCCCCGCTGGTCGAAGCCCGCTGCCGCCTGGCCGCCCTCGACGCCGTGCTGGCCGAGCTGGGCGGCGACGAGCGGGGCCGGGCCCGGGAGATCGACCTCCTCCGCCACCAGGTGGCCGAGCTGACCGCCGCCGCCGTCACCGGACCGGGCGAGGACCTGGCTCTGGCCGAGGAGGAGGACCGCCTGGGCGACGCCGAGGGCCACCGGGAGGCCGCCGCCGCCGGGCACGGGCTGCTGAGCGCGGACGGCGGGGCGCTTGACGCCGTGGGGCTGACCGTGGCCGCCCTCCAGGGCCGGGCACCGCTGCGCCCCATCGAGGAGCGGCTGCGAGGGGTGGCGGCCGAGCTGGCCGACGTGGCCTGCGAGCTGCGCGACGCCGCCGAGTCGCTGGAGAGCGACCCGGCCCGCCTCGCCGCCATCCGTGAGCGCCGCCAGCTGCTGGTCGACCTGCGCCGCAAGTACGGCGCCACCCTGGAGGATGTGCTGGCCTTCGGCGGCGAGGCGCAGGAGCGGCTCGACCACCTCGTCGAGCTCGAGGCCCGGGCCGCAGGCCTCGACGCCGAGCGGTCCGCCGCCGCCGCCGCGGTGGCCACGGCCGAGGCCGAGGTGCTCCGCCAGCGCCAGGCGGCCGCCCCCCGGCTGGGGGCCGCCGTGCGTGACCGCCTGGCTGAGCTGGCCATGCCCCGGGTGCTCGTCGCCATCGAGGTGGGCGGGGCTGACGGGGCCGACGTCACCTTCCTGCTGGCGGCCAACCCGGGCGAGCCCACGCTGCCGCTGGCGAAGGTGGCGAGCGGCGGCGAGCTGGCCCGCACCATGCTCGCCCTGCGCCTGGCCCTGACCGGCAGCACGCGGGCCGGTGAGGCGACGGCGCGGGTGCCGACGCTGGTGTTCGACGAGGTCGACGCCGGGATCGGCGGCGAGGCGGCGCTCGCCGTGGGCCGGTCGCTGGCCGCCCTCAGCCGTGACCACCAGGTGCTGGTGGTCACCCACCTGGCCCAGGTGGCGGCCTTCGCCGACTCCCAGGTGGTGGTCGAGAAGCACGAGGCCGGCGGCCGCACCGTGTCCACCGCCGAGCTGGCCGAGGGCGAGGGACGGGCCCGAGAGCTGGCCCGGATGCTGTCCGGCCAGCCCGACGCCGCCTCGGCCCGGGCCCACGCCGAGGAGCTGCTGCGGATGGCGGCGGTCCTCCGCGGCCCCCAGGAGGGGGCGGCCTGATGGCGATGGCGAAGCCCGAGCAGGAGCTGACGCCGACGGTCGTCACCGGCCCGGCCCGGGTCGACCGCACCACCAAGCGGCTCGTCACCCGGCTCGGGGGCGGCGAGGTGGCCGTCATCGACCACGCCGACCTCGACCGGGCCGCGGCCGAGGGCCTGTTGGCCGGCAAGGTGCGGGCCGTGGTCAACGCCGCCCCCTGCACCACCGGGCGCTACCCGAACCTCGGCCCGGTGCTCCTGGCCCGGTCCGGCGTGGTGGTCGTCGACCAGGCCGGTCCCGACCTGCTCAGCGCCGTGCGGGACGGCGACATCGTCACCGTGCGGGGCGGCGAGATCCTGGTTGGCGGCGAGGTGGTGGCCACCGGCGTGGCCCAGGGGCTGGCCGCCCTCGAGGCGGCCCGGGAGCAGGCCAAGGACAAC
Organism: Acidimicrobiales bacterium; assembly: GCA_038255915.1. GTDB lineage: Bacteria > Actinomycetota > Acidimicrobiia > Acidimicrobiales > JAUJNH01 > JAUJNH01. The sequence goes on from JBBSKY010000007.1 coordinate 41,685, forward strand.
CTCGGCGCCGAGCTGGACCGCTTTGCCGAGAACACCCTGGAGTACCTGAAGCGGGAGCGCCACGTGATGCTCGAGCGGCCCCCGCCGCCCGACCTCGGGGTCGAGATGGACGGGCGCCACGTCCTGGTGGTGGTGCGGGGCTCCTCGACCGAGGCCGACCTGGCCGAGCTGATGCCCTACATCCGGGAGATGCGGCCGGTGCTCATCGGGGTCGACGGGGGCGCCAACGCCCTGCTGAAGCGGGGCCTGACGCCGGACATGATCGTCGGCGACTTCGACTCGGCCACCCCCGAGGCGCTGCGGTCGGGGGCCAAGCTGGTCGTCCACGCCTACGCCGGCGGCAACGCCCCCGGGGCCCGGCGCCTGCAGGACATGGGCCTCGAGCACATCACCTATGAGTCCCCGGGGGTGAGCGAGGACGTGGCCATGCTCCTGGCCTGGGAGAAGGGGGCCGAGCTGATCGTCGCCGTCGGCACCCACGCCTCGATGGACGAGTTCCTCGACAAGGGCCGGGCCGGCATGGCCTCCACCTTCCTCACCCGGCTCCTCCTCGGCAGCGTCCTGGTCGACGCCAAGGGTGTGAGCCGGCTCTACGCCACCCGGGTGCGCAAGACCGACCTGGCCCTGTTCCTCGGAGCCGCCATGCTGGTGCTCCTCGTGGCCATCTTCTTCGTCCCCCAGACCAGGCTGCTGGTCGACTCGCTGTGGTTCGTCCTGGTCGAGAAGCTGCGGCACCGCACCTGAGATGATCAACTTCCGCTACCACCTGGTATCGCTCACCGGGGTCTTCCTGGCCCTGGCCCTCGGCATCATCCTGGGTGCCTCGGTGGTCGACAGCGGTGCCGTCGACGGCCTGCGGGGCCAGCTCGGGTCGGTGAAGGCCGACGTCGGCCGGGTCGACCAGCAGAACGCGGCGCTGCGTCGCGACCTCGACACCTGGAACGAGTTCGCCACCAAGGCCGGGCCGGGCATCCTCTCGGGCCAGCTGCAGGGCGTGCCGGTGCTGCTGCTCGGCATTCGGGGCATCGACGCCGAGCCGGTGGCCGACCTGCGCGACGACCTGCGCTCGGCCGACGCCCGCCTGCAGGGCACGGTCTGGCTCACCTCCAAGCTGCAGCTCGACAAGGCCGAGGACACCCAGGCCCTCTCGGCGGCCTTCGGTCTGGCCACCGACGACGCCGAGGTGGTGCGCCAGGCCGTGTTCAACCGCCTGGCCGTCGAGCTGGTGGCGGCCGACGAGCCCTCCCGGCCGGCGACGACGGTGCCCGCCGAGGTCACGGTCCCGACCCTGCCCGGGGTCACCACCACGCTGCTGACGGTGGCACCCCGGGGCAGCGTGCTGGCCACCCTCGCCGGCCTCGGCTTCGTCAGCATCGACAGCCCCGAGTCCGGCCGCTTCGACGCCAACCAGCCCCTGGCGGCCGGCAGCCGCTTCGTGGTGGCCAGCGGGGAGGGGGCCGACGTCCCCGACCGGGCCGGGGCCATCCCCCTGGTGAAGGCGCTGGTTGCCGCCTCCGGATCGAGCAGCCGGGTGCTGGCCGTCGAGCCGGGCAAGCCGTCCCAGGGGCGCGACCCCGAGGTGCGGGCCCGGTTCATCGGCCCCCTCCGGGCCGACAGCAGGAACCTGGACAACCGGGTGTCGACGACGAACAACATCGAGGACTTCCGGGGCCGGGTGGCCGCGGTGCTGGCGCTGATCGACCTCGGGGTGGGCCGGGTCGGCCACTACGGCACCGGGCCCGGTGCCGATCGGCTCGTGCCCGAATCGGGATGACCGTCGTCGCCCTGGTCCCCGCCTACCGGCGGGCCGACCGGGTGGGTGCCACCGTCGCCGCCCTCGCCCCCCTGGTCGACGAGGTCGTGGTGATCGACGACGGTTCGGCCGACGGGGGCGCCACCGTCGAGGCGGCCCGCCGGGCCGGGGCCCGGGTGGTGGCGCTGCCTGCCAACCGGGGCAAGGGCGGTGCGGTGGCCGAGGGGGTGGCCGCCACCCCCGGGGCCACCACCTACCTGCTGGTCGACGCCGACACCGCGGCGTCGGCCGCAGGTACCGCCCCGCTCCTGGCCGCGGTGGAGGCCGGCGCTGCCCTGGCCATCGGCATCCTGCCCCCCGCCGGGGGTCGGGGAGGCCTGGGGAACGTGCGGCGGCTGGCCCGGTGGGGCATCCGGCGGGCCTGCGGCTTCGAGGCGGCCGCCCCGCTGTCCGGCCAGCGGGCCGTGCGGGCCGACCTGCTGCGCTCGCTGGAGCTGGCCGACCGCTTCGGGCTCGAGGCGGCCATGACCGTCGACGCCGTCCGGGCCGGCGCCGTGGTGGTCGAGGTGCCGGTCGAGGTCGACCACGCCCACACCGGCCGCGACGTCGCCGGCTTCGCCCATCGCGGCGCCCAGGGCTACGACCTGGCCCGGGCCCTGTGGCCCCGCCTGCTGGCCGAGAAGGCCCGGCTGGTCCTGCTCACCCTCGGCGCGGTGGCGCTCGTGGCCGTCCTGGCCGCCACCAGTGCCGCCCGCCTCCCGGCGGGATCGCCGCTCGCCGCCGCCGACCAGGTCATCCTGGTGGCGGCCCCGGCCACCCTCGGCCTGGGCGACCTCGACGACCCGGCCCGCCCCGAGCTGGCAGCCCTGGCCGGACGGCGGGGGGCGGCGGCGGCGGCCAACGTCGACGTTGCCGACCACAGCCCCTGGTCGACCTGGGCCACCGTCGGGGCCGGCGCCAAGGTGCGGGCCCGGCCTCCCACCGGGCCGATCGACCCGGCCGAGCCGTTCCTGGTGCAGGACCGGGTGGTCGGCGCCGGGCTCCTGGGTGATGCCCTCGCCGGGGCGGGCCGCACCACGGCCTTCGTCGGCCGCGACGTGCTGTCCCCGGTGCGGCTGGCCGTGGCCGACGGCACCGGCCGCATCGGCCGGGCCGCCAGCGCCGGCTCGCTGGGCGTGGGCGGCCTGGCCAACCGCACCCGGGCCGACGTGTCGGCCGGCGCCAGCCTCGTCGCCGTCGACGCCGGCAACCTCGAGGCCGCCGGCCTCGATGAGCTGCTGAGCCGGCTGCGCGAGATCGAGCCTGGCCGCACCCTGCTGCTGCTGGTCACCCCGGCGGCCCCGGACGTGCCGCTGCACCTTCGCCCCCTGGTGGCCTCGGGCCCCGGGGCCCCCGCCGGCCGGCTCCTGTCGCCCTCCACCCGGCGGACCGGCCTGGTCCTGCTGAGCGATGTGGCCCCCACCGTCCTCGACGTCCTCGGCGTGCCCGTCCCCGGGGCGATGATCGGCCGCCCGCTCGAGCGGCTGGCCGGGCCCGACGGGGTGGACGCCCTGATCGATGACGACCGGCTGGCCCTCCAGCGCGACACGTTGTGGGACCCGGCGCTCGTGGCCGTCGGCATCCTCCACGGCGTCGCCCTGGGCTGGGCGTGGCGCCGCAGCCGGCGGGGCGGCCGCCGGGTCGCTGAGGGGGGGAGGGCGCCGCAGGTGGGCAGCCGCGGGCTGAGCCTGTCAGCCCTGGCCCTGGCGGCCTGGCCGCTGGCCACCTGGCTGACCCGGGCCGCTCCCGGCACGGGGTCGCTGGGCCGGGGAGCCGGGCTCGTCGCCCTCGTCTTCGATCTGGCCGTGGTGGCCGTGGCCTGGCGCCTGGGGCGGCGACGGGGCCTGGCCCCCCTGGCCCTGGTGGTGGGGGCCACCGTCGCCCTGGTCACCGTCGACCTCGGCCTCGGCGGCCCGCTCCAGCTCTCCAGTGCCTTTGGCGGCGCGGCCCACTCGACCGGTCGCTTCACCGGCCTCGGCAACGTCGCCTTCGCCATCTACGCCGCCAGCGCCCTGGTCGCTGTGGCCTGCGGGCGACGGCGGGCCCCGTGGATGGTGGCCCTCCTGGTGGTGGTGGCCCTGGTCGACGCCCTCCCCTCGCTGGGCGCCGACGTCGGCGGCGCCGTCACGCTCGGCCCGGTGTTCATCCTGACCGCAGCCGCCCTGTGGGGCCGCCTCCGGCTCCGCACGGTGGCCCTGGCCGCCGTCGCCACGTCAGCCCTGCTCGGCCTGGCCCTGGCCCTCGACCTGTCCCGACCAGACGACCAGCGGACGCACCTGGCCCGGTTCGTGGCCGGTGGCGGCCAGAGCAGCTCGATCGGCGGGAAGCTGGCCCAGAACCTCGACGGCTACGCCGTGACGCCGGTGCTGGTCCCGGTCGTGCTCTTCGCCCTCGGCTTCGCCGTCCTGCTGTGGCGGGGCCGGTTCGCCGCCGCGCTGGCCCCCGGGTCGCCGGCCCGGATCGGGGTGGCCGCCGTCCTGGCGGTGGGGCTGGTCGGCAACGCCCTGAACGACAGCGGCGCCATCGTCACCGCCATCGTCCTCATGGTCCTGGCCCCGTACCTGGTGGCCCGCGTCGCCGCCTCCGAAGCCGCTCCCCGCCACCTCCCGCCGATCGCCGCCGGCCCGGCCGGCCGGGTGCCCGCCGCCACCCCGGCGGTCGGTCCAGACTGGGGTTGAGTAGCGTGCCGCCGTGCGGTCGGCGGCGATCTGCGGCCTGGGGGTCGGGGCCGCGGTGGGGGCGGGGGCGCTGCGGCTGCTGGGGCCGGACATCGCCCGGCCGGGGCTGCGGCGGGTGAACGCGCGAGGCCGGGCGGTGGCCACCGCCGGCGGGATGGCCCCCCTGGCCAGCGTCCTGGCCGCCGCCGCCGTCACCGGCCTCCGGCAGGGCGGCGCCTGGCGGGCCACCGCCGTGGCCTGCGGGGCGCTGGGGGCGGCGGGCCTGGTCGACGACGTGGCGGGGGAGCGGGCCGGCGCCGGTGGGGCCAGGGGGCTCGCCGGCCACCTGGGCGCGCTGCGGCGGGGCCGGGTGACCACCGGAATGGTGAAGGTGGCCGCCGGCGCCATCGGCGGGATCGCCGCCTCGGTCGCCTTCCCGGGGACGACCGGCCCGGGGGTGGCTGTCGAAGGGGGAGCGGTGATCGCCCTGGCCGCCAACCTGGGCAACCTCCTCGACCGGGCCCCGGGCCGCACCACCAAGGTGGCCCTGGCCGGGACGGCGGCGCTGCTGGCCGGTGGCCGCCTGCCCGTCGGCCCGGCCTTCGCGGTGGGCGCCACCGCCGCCACCCTCCCCGACGACCTGGCCGAGAAGGTGATGCTGGGCGACACCGGCGCCAACCTGGTGGGGGCGGCGCTGGGCGTGGCGCTGGTCGACCGCCTCGGTCCCGCCGGCCGGCGCACGGCGCTCGCCACCCTCCTCGCCCTGACGCTGGCCAGCGAGCGGTGGTCGTTCAGCACCCTCATCGCCGCCACCCCGCCACTGGCCTGGGTCGACGGCCTGGGCCGGCGCCGCAGCTAGCCGGCCGGCCCGGCCCAGAGGCTTGTTGCGACCTGAAGGTTACGACTGTCGCAAATGGGAAGGACAGTTCTCATGCCTCGCCGCCGCCTTGCCTGGATCGTCTGCTCGATCGCTCTCCTTGCCGCCGTCCTGGCCTCCACGAGCCCGGCGGGGGGCCAGGCCGCTCCCAAGACCCTGAAGGTGGCCATCAAGGGCAACGAGAACAACATCACGCCCTTCACCGTGGGCTTCGGCGCCAACCCCGCCACCAACGACATCCAGCACCTGGTCTACGACTCACTCTTCTGGTCCCAGGTCAAGGAGGAGCCCGAGCCGTGGCTGGCCGAGAAGGCTGTGTCGGCCGAGGGCGGCAAGGTCTGGACGGTGACCCTGCGCGAGGGCGTGACGTGGCAGGACGGTCGGCCGTTCACCCCGGAGGACGTGGCCTTCAGCTACGACTACTACAAGAAGCAGGAAGGTGCATCCGGACGCTACGCCCACCACGTCTCGGACGTCCCCGCCTACGACCGGGCCGAGATCATCGACAAGAGGACGATCAAGCTGTACTTCGCCGCGCCGGCGCCCCAGTTCAAGATCATGCCGGGCGCCGACCTGCCGATCATCGCCAAGCACATCTTCGAGGGCGTCGCTGACCCGGCCGCGTCGACCACGGCCCTACCCATCGGCACCGGTCCGTTCAAGCTGGTGGAGATCGTCCCCGACCAGCGCTACATCCTGGAGGCCAACCCCGGGTACTTCAAGGGCAAGCCCCGCATCGACCGCCTCGAGCTGGTCATCATCAAGGACCCCGGCGGCGCCTACACCGCGCTGCGCACGGGCGACGTCGACATGGTCGAGCGCAACGTCCCCGGAGAGCTGGTCGACCAGCTGAAGGGCACCGACGGCATCGGCGTGGTCGAGGGAACCCGGTTCGAGTCGATCCAGCTCTACTTCAATGCCCGCAAGGCGCCGCTGGACGACGCCAGGCTGCGCAAGGCCATCAGCATGGGGATGAACCTCGACGAGATCGTCAAGACCGTGCTGCTCGGCCGGGCCCGGCCCGGTCGGGACACCTACCTCCACCCCGACTCGCCGTGGGCGGTGAAGGAGAACAAGCACCAGTTCGATCCCGCCCTCGCCAACAAGATGCTCGACGACGACGGCTACGCGGCCAAGGACCCCGACGGGGTGCGCAAGACCGTCGACGGCAAGCGCCTCGAGTTCTCCGTGCTGGTCAACTCGTTCGAACCGCTCGAGCTGCGAGCCGCCCAGCTGCTCGCCACCCAGCTGCAGGCGTTGGGCGTGAAGTACAACGTCGAGCCGCTCGACCCGGCTACCCTGCGCTCCCGCCGCCGCGGCCCCGGGATCCCGCCGTACGACATCTACGTGTCGAACATCGAGTCGCACGCCCACGTCGACCCCGACGCCCTCTACTACTTCTTCCACTCCCCGCCGACGAACAAGGACGAGGAGCCGAAGGGCTTTGGTGCGGCGATCACCGGCTACACCAACCCGGAGTACGACGCCATCGTCGAGGAGGCCACCACGGCCACCGCCGATGACCGCCGCGAGCTGCTGGCACGAGCCCAGGCCATCCTGGCCCGGGACGTCCCGCTGCAGGTGCTCTGGTACCCCGACGGCATCTGGGCCTACCGCACGGCGGCCTATGACGGCTGGGTGAACGACCGGGGCCAGGGGATCTTCACCAAGCGCTCGTTCCTGACGGGCTACGACGACATCGCCGTGAGCGAAGGCGGCGGCGACGGCGGCACCGGGAACGGAGGCGGCAGCTCGGCCACGCCGTTCATCGTCGGCGGCGTCCTGTTGGCCGGCCTCGCCGCCGTCGGAGTCGCAGCGACCAGGCGCCGCAGGTCCACCGAGGAGGAATGACCCGGTGAACGGGACGTTGTGAAGCGGTTCCTGCGCACCGTCGGCCAGTACGGGGCCGTGCTCTTCGCCGCCATCGTGCTCAACTTCGCCCTCCCCCGGCTGGCCCCGGGGGACGCCATCGACTACATCCTCCCGGCCGACGTCGCCGCCTCCATCTCCCCCGAGCAGCGGACGGAGATCCTGAACCGGTTCGGGCTCGACGACCCGCTGCCCCAGCAGTTCGGCGCCTACCTGGCCGGCATCGCCCGGGGTGACCTCCTCGTCTCGGTCCGCTTCGGGCGGCCGGTCACCTCGCTGCTGGTCGAGCGGGTCGGCTGGACCCTCCTGCTCGTCGGCGGAGCCCTGGCCCTGTCCACCCTCCTCGGCGCCGCCCTCGGCTTCCGCTCGGCGTGGCGGCGGGGCTCAGGCTCCGACACCGGAACCCTGGGCGGCGTCATGTTCCTCGACTCGCTGCCCCCGTTCTTCGTGGGGACGCTCCTCCTGCTGATCTTCTCGGTCGGGCTCGGCTGGTTCCCGAGCTACGGCGCCACCTCGGGCCAGGCCGGGTCCGGGATCGCCCTGGTCCTCGAGGTGCTGCAGCGGGCCATCCTCCCCATCGCCACCCTCACCATCGCCGGCCTGGGACCCATGTACCTGGTGGCCCGCTCGGCCCTGGTCAGCGAGCTCCAGGAGGACTACGTCCTCATGGCCGAGGCCAAGGGCCTGACCGACCGGGAGGTGCGCCGCCACGCCGCCCGCAACGCCCTCCTGCCGGTCTCCACCGTGGCCCTGGTCGGGCTCGGCTCGCTGGTCGGCGGCGCCGCGGTCGTCGAGACGGTGTTCTCCTACCCCGGCCTTGGCCGGCTGATCTACGAGAGCGTCCTGTCCCGCGACTACCCGGTGCTGCAGGGGGCGTTCCTGCTGCTCATCGTCACCGTGGTGCTGGCCAACCTGCTCAACGACCTCGCCTACCCGCTGCTCGACCCCCGGGTGCGACGCGCCCGCGCCCGCCGGGCATGAGCCTCACCGACGTCGATCCCCCGGGCCCTGCCGCAACGCCGCCGCTTCACCCGGCGGCCGCGCCTGCGGTCGGCACCCGCCGACGGGCCCGCAGCGCCGGCCCCGTGATGGGGGTGGTGGGCGCCGTCTTGCTGGGCGGCTGCGCCCTGGTGGCCATCTTCGCCCCCCTCCTCACCCCGTACTCGCCCACCGAGCGATCGGGGCTCCCCTTCGGCCGCCCGTCGGCCGCCCACCCGCTCGGCACCGACGATGTCGGCCACGACCTGCTCGCCCAGCTGCTGTACGGCACGCGCCTGTCGCTGGTGATCGCCCTCAGCGCTGCGACCATCGCCCTGCTGGTGGGACTCGCAGTGGCCGTCCTGGCCGGGTACTACCGCGGCCTGGCCGAGACGGTGCTCATGCGCCTGGTCGACCTCATGCTCGGCTTCCCCTTCCTGGTGCTCGTGATCGTGCTGGCCGCCTTCTTCGGGCGAGGGCTGGGCACCACCATCGGGGTCCTGGCCGCGGTGCTGTGGGCCCGGCCGGCCCGGGTGCTGCGCTCGCAGGTGCTGAAGCTGCGCGAGCTCGACCACGTCCTGGCCGCCCGGGCCATGGGCTGCTCGGGACGGTGGGCCATCTGCCGCCACATCATCCCCCGCCTCACCCCCCTCACCGCCGTGCAGTTCGTGCGGGCCGCCAACATCGCCGTGCTGCTCGAGGCGTCGCTGTCGTTCCTCGGGCTCGGTGACCCCAGCCGGACCAGCTGGGGCACGATGCTCTACTTCGCCAACGTCCGAAACGCCTTTCTCACCGACGCCTGGAAGTGGTGGATCCTGCCCCCCGGCCTGGCCCTCACCGTGGTCATCCTCGGCCTGGCCTTCCTCGGCTACGCCATCGAGGAGTGGGCCGACCCCCGGCTGCGGCGGCCGGCGCCCCGCCCGGTGCGCCGCAGGCCGATGCCGCCCGACCCCGAGGGCGCCGACTCCGCCCCGGCGCTGCGGCTCGAGGGCCTGGTCGTCGACTACCGGCAGGCGGGCTCATCGGTGCGGGCCGTCGACCACGTCGATCTCGTCGTGCCCCGGGGCCGCATCGTCGGGCTCGTCGGCGAGTCGGGCAGCGGCAAGACCACCATCGCCCTCACCGTCGCCGGGGTGCTCCGCCCCCCGGGGCGGGTCGAGGAGGGCCACCTGTGGCTGGCCGGCCACGACCTGGGCCGACCGGCCCGCCCGGCCGTCGCCCCCTTCCGGGGCCGCAAGGTGGCCCTGGTGCCCCAGGCGGCCATGAACGCCATGAACCCGGCCTACCCGGTGCTCCGCCAGGTGGCCGAGGCGGCCCGGCTGACCCGGGGCGACGACGAGGCCGAGGCCCGGGCCCACGACCTGCTCGACCGGGTCGGGATCGACCGCTCCCGCCACGATGCCTTCCCTCACGAGCTGTCGGGCGGCATGCGCCAGCGGGCCGTCATCGCCATGGCGTTGGCCAACGAGCCGGCCCTCCTGGTGGCCGACGAGCCGGCCAGCGGGCTCGACGTGGTGACCCGGGCCCAGGTCCTCAAGCTGCTCGTCGAGCTGCGGGACGAGCTGGACGTCGGCATCCTCCTGGTTTCCCACGACCTGCCCACCGTCTCCCGCCTGGCCGACGAGCTGGCGGTGATGTACGCCGGTCGGATCGTCGAGCAGGGCCCGGCGGCCGCCGTCTCCTCGAACCCCCAGCACCCCTACACCAAGGCCCTGTTCACCGCCTTCCCCTCGCTGTACGGCGAGCGCCGCCCGCTGGCCGGTCTGCCGGGCGAGGTGCCCGACCTGGCCGAGGAGCCGGCGGGCTGCCGCTTCGAGCCCCGCTGCCCCGAGTCCGTTCCCGAGTGCCTCCAGCAGGACCCGGCCCTGGAGGCGGGGGAGGGAGTCGCCCAGGTGGCCTGCCTCCTGCGGCGACCGGCGACGAGCACGGAGGGCACGCCGCAGCCGGCGGAGCGACCAGAGAGCGTCCAGCCGTGAGCGCCGTCCTGCAGCTAGAAGGGGTGTGCAAGTCGTTCGGGTCGCGGCGGGCCCAGCGCTCGCAGGCCGAGATCCGCGCCGTCGACGACGTGTCGCTCACCGTCGATGAAGGGGAGGTGGTGGCCCTGGTGGGCGAGAGCGGTGCCGGCAAGAGCACCCTGGCCCGGCTCATCCTCGGCCTGGAGCGGCCCGACGCCGGCACCGTCAGCTTCGACGGCACCGACCTGGCCCGCCTGTCCCGCCACGACCTGCGCACGGCCCGCCAGAAGATGCACCTGGTGCTGCAGGACCCCTACCAGTCGCTGCACCCGGGGATGCGGGTGGCGCAGCTGGTGGGCGAGCCGCTGGCCATGCGGGGGGTGGGCCGAGCCGAGCGCAGCGACGCCGTCCACGCCGCCATCGAGCAGGTGGCGCTCCATCCGGCGAAAACCTTCGCCGCTCGGTTCCCCCACCAGCTGTCGGGGGGCCAGCGCCAGCGGGTGGCCCTGGCCCGGGCGCTGGTGGCCCAGCCGAAGCTGGTGATCGCCGACGAGCCGACCTCCATGCTCGACGCTTCGCTGTGCGCCGGGATCCTTGAGCTGATCCTCGGGATCCGCGACCGGTTCGGCACCGCCTTCGTCTACATCACCCACGACCTGGCCCTGGCCCGCTGGGTCTCCGACCGCATGGTGGTGATGCGGGCCGGCAGGATCGTGGAGGTCGGCTCGAGCGACGACGTCGTCCAAAGCCCGTGCAGCGACTACACCAAGCAGCTCCTCGCGGCCAGCGAGGGGGAGCTCCAACCGGAGCCATCACCAGGAGGCTGACATGTCCAGACGCAAGCTGATCTTCTTCGCCGGAGCCGACCCCCGGACCAACCCGAGGCCGTCATGGTCGGCCTACCACTTCGCCACCGTCGCCGCCGGGGCGGGCCTCGACGCCGAGGTGCGGCTGGCCGGCGACGCCGTGCGGCTCGCCCAGCCCGGCGGCATCGCCGAGGGCGAGCAGGGCGACCAGCTTCGCCAGAAGGTGAAGGACTCGCTCGAAGCCGACTTCGTCGTCTCCCTCTGACCTGGCTGCGTCGACACCCGTGCGGTGTCCAGCGACCAGATCAAGGCCATCGGAGGCATGCAGCGCACCCTCGGCGAGATCCTCACCGAGGTCGCCGACGGTACCTCTGAGCTCATCTACCTCGGCTGAGACGCGGCGGCGCCACCCAGGCCCATCGCCGGGAAGCTACCCATGGCGCGGTAGGTTGGAGTTCCGATCGGTGCACGAGGCGCCTCGGAAGGTCGGACGGCTGTGACCAAGCACATCTTCGTCACCGGCGGGGTGTCCAGCTCCCTCGGCAAGGGGCTGACGGCGGCCTCCTTGGGCCGGCTGCTGAAGAGCCGGGGGCTACGGGTCACCATCCAGAAGCTGGACCCCTACATCAACGTCGATCCGGGGACGATGAACCCCTTCGAGCACGGCGAGGTGTTCGTCACCGACGACGGCGGCGAGACCGACCTCGACCTCGGCCACTACGAGCGGTTCATCGACGAGTCGCTGACCCGCACATCCAACGCCACCACGGGTTCGATCTACTCCACCGTGCTGGCCAAGGAGCGCAGGGGCGACTACCTGGGCAAGACCGTGCAGGTCATCCCCCACATCACCGACGAGATCAAGGACCGGGTGCGCCGGCTGGGTGACGCCGGCGACATCGATGTGGTCATCACCGAGGTGGGCGGCACCGTCGGCGACATCGAGATCCTGCCCTTTCTCGAGGCCCTGCGGCAGTTCCGCAAGGACGCCGGGCGCGACAACGTCTGCTACCTGCACGTCACCCTGGTGCCCTACCTGGGCCCAACCGGCGAGCAGAAGACCAAGCCCACCCAGCACTCGGTCACCGAGCTGCGCAGCCGGGGCATCCAGCCCGACGTGATCGTGTGCCGCAGCGACCGGCCCATCAGCGACGGACTGAAGCGCAAGCTCTCCATGCTGTGCGACGTGCCGCCCGAGGCCGTGGTCTCGGCCGTCGACTGCCGCAACATCTACGAGCTGCCGCTCATCCTCCACCACGAGGGCCTCGACAAGGTGGTGGCCGAGCTGCTGCGCCTCGAGGAGCTGCCGGCCCACCGCGACCCCGACCTGTCCAGCTGGGAGCGGCTGGTCGAGCGGGCCGACGCCGACGGCGTGCCGGTGAAGATCGGCCTGATCGGCAAGTACATCGACCTGCCGGATGCGTACCTGTCGGTCATCGAAGCCCTGCGCCACGCCGGCTTCTCCACCGGGGCCAAGGTCAGCGTCGAGTGGATCCAGGCCGAGGAGATCAGCCCCCTGCTGGCCCCGTCCCGCCTGCGCCACCTCGACGGGATCGTCCTGCCCGGCGGGTTCGGCGACCGGGGCATCGAGGGCAAGATCGCCGCCGCCTCCTACGCCCGCGAGGTGGGCCTGCCCTGCCTGGGGCTGTGCCTGGGCCTGCAGGTGATGGTCATCGACCACGCCCGCGAGGTGGCCGGGCTGCTGGGGGCCAACAGCCGGGAGTTCGACCCGCTGGGCGAGCACCTGGTCATCGACCTGATGGACGAGCAGCGCAACATCACCGACCTCGGCGGCACCATGCGGCTCGGGCTGTACCCGGCCCGCCTGGAGCCGGGCAGCGTGGTGGCCGGCCTCTACGGCGAGAGCCTGGTCTATGAGCGCCACCGCCACCGCTACGAGGTGAACCCCCGCTACCGCACCCGGCTGGAGGCCAGCGGCCTGGTGTGCTCGGGCACCAGCCCCGACGACCGGCTGGTCGAGTTCGTCGAGCTGCCCGACCACCCGTTCTGGGTTGGCACCCAGGCCCACCCCGAGTTCAAGAGCCGCCCCGACCGGCCCCACCCGCTCTTCGTGGGCCTGGTGTCCGCTGCCCTGCACCGGGCCGGATCCCCCGCTTGAGCGACGACCCGCCGTTCCGGGCCGCGGGCGAGGAGGTCGTCTACCAGAGCCGGCTGCTGCGGGTGGCTCGCGGCCGGTTCGTGGCCCCCGATGGCGCCGAGTTCGAGCGGGACATCGTCCACCACCCGGGCTGGGTGGCCGTGGTCCCCCTCACCGACGACGGCCACGTGGTCTGCGTCCGCCAGTACCGGGCGGCGCTCGGGACCTGGCTGCTGGAGATCCCCGCCGGGATCCGCGACGTCGATGGCGAGGCTCCCGAGCTGACCGCCCGCCGGGAGCTGGCCGAGGAGGCCGGCGTGGCCGCCGAGCGGGTCGAGCTGGTGGCCACCATCCACAACTCGCCAGGGTTCGCCGACGAGCTGGGCTCGGTGTTCCTGGCCACCGGCCTCACGGGGGTGCCCACCGACCGCCAGGGCCCCGAGGAGGGCCACATGGAGGTGGTGCGGGTGCCGCTCACCGAGGTCCCCCGGATGATCGCCGCCGGCGAGGTCACCGACGCCAAGACCGTCGTCGGCCTGCTCCTGGCCGTGGCGCGCTGCCCGTAGCCATGGCGCACCCGTAGTCGGAGGGTCACGTCCTTCCCGCGCTGCCCGTTCCCGCCGCCGGCGGTCGGTAGCGTCCGGTCCTGCGGCGATGGGCCGCCGAGGGACGGGGTGAGCGGTGATCGTCGGCGTGCCGACCGAGGTGAAGGAGGGCGAGCACCGGGTGGCCCTCACCCCTGACGGGGTGCGCGAGCTGCGAGCCCGCGGCGCCCGGGTCGTGGTCGAGGCCGGCGCCGGCCTGGGCTCCTCCATCACCGACGACGGGTTCGCCGACGCCGGCGCCGAGCTCGGCACGGCCGACGACGCCTGGGGGGCCGACCTGGTGGTGAAGGTGAAGGAGCCGCAGCTGGCCGAGCTGGGGCAGCTGCGGGCCGATCAGGTGCTGTTCACCTACCTCCACCTGGCCGCCCACCCCCGGGTGACCGACGCCCTCCTCGCCGCCGGCACCACCGGCCTGGCCTATGAGACCGTGCAGATGGCCGACGGCAGCCTGCCCCTGCTGGCCCCCATGAGCGAGATCGCCGGCCGGCTGGCCACCCAGGTCGGGGCCCACCACCTGGAAGCGGCTCAGGGGGGCCGGGGCATCCTGCTGGGTGGGGCGCCGGGCGTGCGACCGGCCCGGGTGGTGGTGATCGGAGCCGGCAACGTCGGCTGGTCGGCGGCCGGGATCGCCATCGGCATGGAGGCCGAGGTGCTGCTCCTCGACCGAAACCTCGACCGGCTCCGCTTCCTCGACCAGATTCGCCGGGGCCGGCTGACCACCCTGGCCAGCAACCGGGGCGCCGTCGAGCGGGCCGTGCTCGAGGCTGACCTCGTCGTCGGCGCCGTGCTGGTGGCCGGCGGCCGGGCACCGGTGGTGGTCGCCGAGGACCTGGTGCGGCGCATGCGCAGGGGATCGGTCATCGTCGACGTGGCCATCGACCAGGGCGGCTGCGTCGAGGGCATCCACGAGACCGCCCACGCCGACCCCGTCTATGAGCGCCACGGCGTCCTCCACTACGCCGTCGGCAACATCCCGGCCGCAGTGCCCCACACCTCCACCTACGCCCTCACCAACGCCACCCTCCCCTACGTGGCGGCGGTGGCCGGGCGGGGCCTGCGGGAGGCGGCCGCCGCCGACGCCAGCCTGGTGCCCGGGGTGACGACGCTGGCCGGCCAGGTCACCAACCGGGCCGTGGCCGAGAGCCTCGGCCACCCGTGGGTCGACCCGGCTCGCGCTCTGGCCTGATCGGGACACCGCGGAGGTGGCACGGGCGGTGCACGAAGCAGCGCACCCGAGGGCGGCGGGTAACCTCACCTCCCCATGACCGACGTGCAGCACAGCGAACTCCGGGCCCAGCTCGAAGCCGAGCGTGCCGACCTGCACGACCAGCTGGCCGAGCTCGGGGTCGGCGCCGCCGCGGGCGACGAGCTCACCTACGACGCCAACTTCGCCGACACCAGCCAGGTCACCGCCGAGAAGGGTGAGACCGAGGCCCTGGCCTCCACCCTGCAGGAGGCCCTGGACGCCGTCGACGCCGCCCTGGTCCGCATGGAGAACGGCACCTACGGCACCTGCGACCGCTGCCACGAGCCGATCGCCCCGGCCCGCCTCGAGGCCATGCCCTCGGCCACCCGCTGCATCGAACACGCCTCCCAGCCCTGAGCGGGCCGGGGCGCCGGCTCAGGCCAGCGAGAACCTGGGATCCACGGCTTCAGGCGTCGCCGGCCGAGGCGCTGACGACCCGGGCCCGATCAAGCCGTGGTTTTCCGCCGCAGCCAGCCAGCCACAGCACCAGCGATGAACAAGGCGGCAGCGATGATCAACACCCACTTCAGCGCGCTGACGACCAAGCCGAGAACACCGACGGCCAAGGCCAGGACGATGAGCACCAGCGCTACTGCCATGACGAACCTCCTGTAGTGGGGTGACCGTGCACCTACCCGATCCCTCGTCAGGACAAGCATGGGGGGCCGGTCGGCGTTGGGTTCATCGTTCGGACGACGGCACCCTCGATGGGCGAGCGGCCCCGAGGCGGTACCAGATGGTGCTGGCCACCAGCCAGGCGAGGTTCGGCACCGTGGCCGCGGGGCGTCGCAGGGCCCACCCGGCGATGATGGCGAGCACGGCGGCGGCGTGGGCTGCGAACCACCGGGTGCGGCGCTCGCGCACCACGGGCACCCATCGGGCGATGACCACGATGGCGACGGGGTAGCCCAGGACCAGCAGCGGGACGGCGGCGGTGGTGGCCTTCACGGGCGGGGCAGCAGACCTATGGCGTCGCGCACCCGGGCCAGGGTGGCGTCGGCCACGGCGCCGGCCTTGTCGCGCCCCACGGCCAGGGCGGCGACGACCGCGGCCGGGTCGGCGCTCAGCTCGGCGTAGCGCTTCCGGAACGGGGCCAGCAGCTCGTTCAGCGCCTCGGCCACGTCGGCCTTCAGCGGTCCGTACTGGGCGTAGCGCTCGGCCAGCTGCTCGGCCGGCTCACCGGTGGCGGCGGCCAGCAGGTCGAGCAGGTTCGACACCCCGGGCTTGGCCGCCGGGTCGTAGCGCACCTCGCCATCGGTGTCGGTCACCGCCCGCTTCACCTTGCGCACCACCACCTCGGGCGCATCCAGCAGGTCGATGGTGCCCTGGGGCGACACCGACGACTTCGACATCTTGGCCGTGGGGTCCTGCAGGTCCATCACCCGGGCCCCGGCCCGGGGGATGGCGGCCTCGGGCACCACCAGCACCGGCCCGTAGCGGGAGTTGAACCGGTTGGCGGCGTCACGGGTCAGCTCGAGGTGCTGGCGCTGGTCGTCTCCCACCGGCACCCGGTCGGCGCCGTAGAGCAGGATGTCGGCGGCCATCAGCGCCGGGTAGCTGAACAGCCCGGCGGGTATGAAGTCACGGCTCTCGGCCTTGGACTTGAACTGGGTCATCCGCGACAGCTCGCCGAAGCTGACGACGCACTCCATGACCCAGCCCATCTCGGTGTGGGCGGCCACGTGCGACTGCACGAACAGGGTGCAGTGCTGCGGATCGACGCCGGCGGCCAGCACGGCGGTGGCCACGCTCAGGGTCTTGGCCCGCAGGTCGGCCGGGGCGGGGCTGTTGGTCAGGGCGTGGAGGTCGACGATGGAGTAGAAGCAGTCGTCCTCGTCCTGCATGTCCACCCACTGGCGCAGGGCCCCGAGGTAGGTGCCGAGGTGGGGGGCGCCGGTCGGCTGCACCCCTGACAGAACCCGTCCCATGGACGGGGAGCGTACGGCCTGCGGCGGGGAACACCACGCGTGTAATCTGCGGCGGTGGCCTACGCCGTCTCGACACCGGTCTTCGAGGGGCCTTTCGACCTTCTGCTCCACCTGATCTCCAACCAGCAGGTCGACGTCCACGAGGTCTCCCTCACTGGCATCGTCGAGGCCTACGTGGCCGAGCTCGACCACCTCGGCCCGCTCGACCTCGACCAGAGCAGCGAGTTCCTGCTCATCGCCGCCATCCTCATCGAGCTGAAGGCCAAGCGGCTGCTGCCCCGGCCCGAGGGCGTCGAGTTCGACGACGAGCTGGCTCTGTGGGAGGAGCGTGACCTGCTGCTGGCCCGCCTCCTCGAGTGCAAGACCTTCAAGGACGCGGCCCGAACCCTGGCCGCCCTGGCCGAGACCGCCGCCCTGTCGTGGCCCCGCCACGTCGGGCCCGACGACCGCTACGCCGACCTGGTCCCCGACCTCCTCGCCGGCGTCAGCCCCGAGCGGCTGAAGCGGGCCTACGAGCGGGCCACCACCCCGAGGCCCCGACCCGTGGTCGACCTGTCCCACGTCACCCCGATCCGCCTGAGCGTGGCCGACGCCGTCCTCGAGCTGTGCCACGAGCTGCCCCGGGTGGGCCGCATCACCTTCCGCCGCCTCACCGCCGACCTGGTCGAGCGGGTCGACGTCATCGTCCACTTCCTGGCCGTCCTCGAGCTCTACAAGCAGGACCTGATCGAGCTCGACCAGGCCGCCACCTTCGCCGAGCTCACCATCACCTGGGCCGGCGCCGCCCCCGCGGCTGCGGCCGCCCTGGCCATGGCCGGCGCCGACGCCTACGAGGGCTGACAGCGACATCGGTCCCGGGACCATCGCCTAGCATATGGTCATGGCCCGGACCCAGACCCTCGTGCAGCTGAACGACGGCCTGCTCGCCGCCCTCGACCAGCGGGCCGCCAGCCGGGGTGTCTCCCGCAGCCAGCTGATCCGCGAGGCGGTCGAGGCCTACGTCCGCCAGGACCTCGACGCCGAGATCTCACGGAGGATCATCGAGGGCTACCAACGGCAGCCGCAGTGGGAGCCAGACGACTGGGGAGACCTCGGCGCGCTGGCCGATCGGGCTGCCCGGGAGACGCACCAGCGCCTGGACGCCGAGGAACGTGAGGCCGGGCTCCCGCCGTGGTAGGGCGCGGTGAGGTGTGGTGGGCCGAGCTGGCGGAGGCCGGACGCCGCCCCGTCCTCGTCCTCACCCGTGAGGAGGTGGTCGACACGCTGACCGCAGTGACC